>JAJTBU010000353.1 GCA_021286735.1 bacterium | reverse complement strand
CTCGGCAAGCCGCTCGACCCCGACGACGCACGCCGGATGCTCCGCGCGCTCCGCGGCCGCTCGCACGACGTCGTCACCGGCGTCGCCCTCGCCCGCGACGGGCGGCTCGTCTCGGGGCGCGAGACGACCGCGGGCGTTTTCGCCCCGATGACCGACGAGGAGGTCGAGGCCTACGTCGCCTCCGGCGAGCCCGCCGACAAGGCGGGCGCCTACGCCCTCCAGGGCCTCGGCGGCCTCTTCGTCGAGCGGATCGACGGCACCCCCTCGAACGTCATCGGCCTCCCCCTCCGCCTCGTACGGCGGTTGGGGTCAGGTCTTGATTTTCTGGTACGAAACTCCTCAGGCCGCGGGCTTGATGGCGACTTGTAGACCGAGGTCCTGAAGGCGGCGGACGAGGCGTCTGGCGGTTCGGTCACGATCGCGGTCGTCGAAGTGGCGGGGGCCGAGATCGTGGTAGGGCACGTGCCGGGAAAGGATGTGGTAGGCGGCGGTGAGGATCGAGGCCGCGACGGCGACGATGGCCTTTTTCGGCCCGCGGCGGGCGCGGAGGCGCAGGAACTGCGCTCGGAGATAGGAGTCTGTCTTGCGGGAGGCGGGCCAGGCCGCCTGGATCAGGGCGGTCTTCAGCCATCGTCGCCCCTTGCGCAGGGCGGTGGATCGTCGCTTGCCGGCGCTCTCGTCGTTGACCGGGCAAAGGCCGGCCCAGGAAACCAGATGACCCGAGGTCGGGAATCGGCTCACGTCCGGCCCGATCTCGGCGAGCAGGATGTAAGCCGTGGCCTCCTTCACTCCGGGAATCGTGGTGAGCCGCTCGAAGTCCGATCGAACGGGCTCGATGAGGCCCTTCAGCCGCTGCTCGATCTGCCCCACGGCCTCCGTCAGGGCGTCGTACTGCCGGATGTGCATCTGGAGCAGGAAGCGATGATTGGACCGGACGCACCCGCGAAGGGCCTCGACCATCTCGTCCGTCGTGGACTTCATCCGGCCACGCCGACAGGCGGTCACGAGGGCCGCGTCAATGGGCTTTCCGGCCATCAGCGCTTCCAGCAGCGCCCGGCCCGTGACGCCCATGACGTCCGAGACGATCTCCGTCAGCTTCACGTTGGCGTCCTCGAGCACCTTCTGGATTCGCCGGATGTGCCGTCCGCGCTCGGCCAGCAGTTGCGAGCGCGTCCGCGTCAGCTCGCGCAGATCCTGGAATGCCGTCGGCGGGACGACGCTCCCGCGGATCAGCCCATGTGCCAGAAGATCCGCCAGCCAACGGGCGTCGCTGACATCCGACTTGCGGCCCGGCAGGTTCCGCACCTGCATCGCATTGGCCAGCACCAGCTCCGCCGCCCCCTCCAGCACGTGCCACACCGGCTTCCAGTAGACCCCTGTCGACTCCATCGCCGCCTGTGTCACCCCCTGCTGGGTCAGCCACTCCCGCAGCTTCTCCAGCCCGCTCGTCGTCGTCGAATAGGTCCGCACCTCGTAGCTTGCCCGCGCCTTCTCGCAGATCCGCACGCAACCCACCACGGTCTCGGCGTGCACGTCCAACCCCGCGCACTTCGGATGAACGACTTCCATCCTGCCTCCTTTCGGGAGACCGGCGGGGATCCCTGTCGATCGAACTCTGGTACTCGTGCTCCGGGAGTCGCCTCCACTGGCACACTTCGGTGCGCTCTCGGGATCCCGGGTCTGACTAATCTCCGGGTTCGCGGCACCACTAAAATTCCGACCTCGTCGCCGGCTCCACCCGGAAGCTTGCGCCGCGTTTCGTCGCTCGGTGACCGCCGAAGGCCGGTGTATGACTATTCTGCGGGGTGAGAGCGGCCCCGCGGCGACGGCTCAGGAGATCCCGAGGAGCCGCGCCGCCTCCGCGGGCGGGGCGAGGTAGGCCCCTGCCTGCCGCTTGATGATCTTCCCGGACGGCGTCGTGACGAGGAAGTGCGGCACGCCGCGGACGTTCGCGGCCTTCGCCCAGCGGCCGTCCGTGTCGATCCGCGCGGGGCGGCCGAGCCGCCGCGCCATCTCGAGGCAGGCCTTCTCCTTGTCCATCCCGACGACGAAGTGCGTCTCCCACCCCTTCGTGGCGAGGTGCTCCGCGAGGGCGACGTCTCCAGGGAGCGAGGCGTTGCACGGGCCGCACCACGGCGCGACGTAGACGACGAGGCAGCCGCGGGCGCCGCCGCAGGAGAGCCGGTCGGCCGGCTCGTCC
>JAJTBU010000021.1 GCA_021286735.1 bacterium | reverse complement strand
GGTCGCGTCGAAGCGTTCCTGGCCACGCCCCAGGGCCTCTCGGATCGCCGCCGTCACCGCCTCGACTGCGCCGCCGACCCAGGCGGCCTCGTCCGAGAAGCTGAGGAGGCGGGGCATCAGGCGCCGGCCGTCGGATCGGCGGTGGCGGAAGTCGCCGCGGAAGCCGCGGCCGCCCTCGGGGCGGCCGCCTCCAAAGCCCCGGACATCGGGACCGGCGAGCCGGCGGGGTAGAGGATCAGGCCGCCGCGTTCGGGCGAATCCTCCGGATCGGCGGAGGCCCAGGCCTTCTCGAGGCCGTCGAGGACGCGCCAGGCGTACTCGGATTCGTCGGCGCGGATGAAGAGCGTCGAATCGCCCGCCAGCGCGTCGGCGATGAGCCGCTCGTAGGCTTCGGGCAGATAATCGGCCACCTGGCGGTAGGAGAAGCGGAGTTCGCTGGGCTTGATCGCCGCCAGGCCCGGCACCTTGGCGTTGAAGCGGAGCCAGACGCCCTCGTCGGGCTGGATCCGTATCGTGAGCTCGTTCGACGCGAGGGCGTCGCCGCAGCGCGCCGCGAAGAGCGCGGCCGGCGGCCGCCTGAAGCGTATGACGATCTGGCTGAACCTTTCGGCGAAGGCCTTGCCCGTCGAAAGCGTGATGGGCACTCCCGAAAAGCGCCAGTTGTCGAGTTCGAGCCGCAAGGATGCGAAGGTCTCGGTCGTGGAGCCCGGCCCCACCCTGCTCTCCTCCCGGTAGGCGCGGCGCGTCCCGCCAGCGCCATCGGAGCCACGGGCGTACTGCCCCCGCCGCGCGCGGCGCAGGAACTCTTCGGGAGAATAGGCGTCGATCGAGCGCAGGACCTTCACCTTCTCGTCGCGGATGCTCTCGGGGTCGAGGCTGGCGGGCGGCTCCATCGTCGTCAGGCACATGAGCTGGACGAGATGATTCTGCATCATGTCGCGGGCGGCGCCGGCCGCGTCGTAGTAGCCGCCCCTCTCGCCGATGCCCTCGGTCTCGTACACGGAAATGTCGATCGACTCGATGTGGTTCCGGTTCCACACCGGCTCGAAGACGGCGTTGGCGAACCGCAGGTAGAGGAGGTTCTGGACAGTCTCCTTGCCGAGATAGTGGTCGATCCGATAGATGTCCTTCTCGGCGAAGGCGCCTTGGAGGGTCGCGGTGAGGGCTTTGGCGCTCGCCCCGTCGTGGCCGTAGGGCTTTTCGACCACGAGCCGCCTCCAGCCCTCGCCCGGGCCCGCCCCTTCGGCCGTGCCGAGCCCTGCCTCCCTGAGCCGCTCCGCTATGGACCCGAAATACGCGGGACCGACCGCGAGGTAGAAGAGCGCGTTGGAGGGAAGCCTGCGGCCGCCGAGCGCCGCGTTCATCGCCTCGTCGGTTCCGGCCATCACCGAGGCGAGGCGGCGGTAGCCTTCGGGATCGTCCAGGTCGGAGCGGAGGTAGAAGATGCGCTCCGCGAAGCGTTTCCAGCCTTTATCGGAAAAGGAGCCGCGCCGCGCGAAGGCCGCGCAGGAGGTTTTTACCTCGTCCCGGAAGGCCTCGTCCGCGTAAGGCCTGCGCGCGAAGCCCACGATGGCGAGACCCTCGGGCAGGAGGCCGCCCGCGAACAGGTCGTAGAGGGCCGGAAATATCTTCCGGTGCGCGAGGTCGCCCGTGGCCCCGAAAACCACGAAGACGGCTGGCTCCGGAGAGAGGGCCCTATCTTCGAGATTGCATATCGGCAATCGCTCGACTGATTCGTTCAGCATCGATGCATCCTCGCCGCCTGGGTCCGCGGGCGCTCAGCGCTTGGCGGGGAACCAGTGGAACCACTGCTCCTCCGCGCCGTTGACGATATGGTGGCTCGCGTCCGGCTCGAGCCCGAAAGTCTGGCCGAAGTCTTCCCTGTCGGTGATGAAGCCCATGGACCAGCCCCCCTGCACGAAACGGTCCCTCGCGTCCGCGAGGGCGGCGTAGAGGGCTTCTGCCTCGGCTTCCGTCCCCAGGCGGTTGCCGTAGGGCGGATTGGCGAGAAGGTGGCCGCGCTCCGCGAAGGGAGCCGCCATGGTGGCGTCGCGCTGCTCGAAGGTGATCCAGTCGAGCACGCCCGCGTCATCCGCGTTGCCGCGCGCCGCGTTCAGCGCGTCAGGGTCCATGTCCGAAGCCCTGATCTCGAAGTCCACATCCTGCCTGATCCTTCCCTCCAAGGCGGCGCGCGTCTCGTCCACGATCTTGGGGGATACGACGGGCATGTTCTCGAAGGCGAAGCGCCGCATCAGGCCGGGCGCGAAGTCCAGCGCGTACATCGCCGCCTCGATGGCGATCGTGCCCGATCCGCAGAAAGGATCGAGGAGGGCGTATTTGCGGTTCCAGCCGGAGAAGAAGAGGAGCGAGGCGGCTACCGTCTCCTTGAGGGGCGCCGTGACCACCCGCTTGCGGTAGCCGCGCTTGTGCAGCGGGTCGCCCGAGGTGTCCACACCCACTGAGCACTCGTCCCTGTCCATGTAGACGCGCACCGACACGATGTTCCCCGTCTCGGGCATCTCGCGCATGCGGTAGCGCTCCATCAGCCGGGAATAGGCGGCCTTCTGCCCCATGGCCTGGAGGCTGGTCTGCGCCGCGAGCTTCGACTCGTGGGTGCGGACCCGGTCTATGTGGAGCTTGGAATCCTTGAAGCAGCACATCTCCCAAGGGAGAGAGCGCATGCCTTCGAAGTAGGCGTCGAAATCGGCGGCGCGGAAACGCCCCAGCTCGAGGAGGACGCGCTCGACGGTCCGCGCGCCCATGTTGACGGTGGCGAGCTGCCGGGAGAGGTCGGCCTCCTCCACGGCGAAAGTTATGCGACCCGGGCGCCGCTCGACGACGGAGAGCCCGAGCCTTTCGATTTCCTGCGCGGTGATTTTCTCGAGGCCTACGGCGCAGAGCGCTATGCCCCTCATCTGGGTTGCCATGCTTCGAGTATGGTGGAGAACCGCGCTTTGCACAAGGCCGCCGGAATCCGCCCGCATTGACGCGCCGCCCTCATCTCTTTATGCTTCTATAATGAGAAACAACAACAGGGGAGGAGAATCGCTCTCGCGCGCCTTCGCGGCGAGCGTCCCCGTCCTCCTCGGCTATGTCACGATCGGCTTCGGCTTCGGCCTCCTGGCGGTCAATACCGGCTACCCCGCCTGGTTCGCGGTTCTCATGAGCATTTTCGTCTACGCCGGAGCCGCCCAGTATATCGGCATCGGGCTCTTCGCGGCGGGCGCCACGCTCCCCGAGATAGCCCTCATCACCCTGATCGTCAACCTCAGGCACGCCGCCTATGGCCTCTCGATGATCGCACCCTTCGGCGTCCATCCGCGCGCTCGCCCCTATCTCGTCTTCGCGCTCACCGACGAAACCTACGCGCTCCTGAGCTCGGCCACCCCCGGCGAGCGCGCCGACGGCCGCTTCCTCGTCCTCGTCTCCGCCCTGAACCAGAGCTACTGGGTGGCCGGCACAGCGCTCGGCGCGCTCGCGGGAGCCCTGATCCCCTTCCGCGTCCGAGGGCTCGACTTCGCCCTCACGGCCATGTTCATAGTGCTCGCGGTCGAGCAGGTCCTGCGGCTCAAGAAGGCCCTGCCCTTCGTCGTCGCCGGCCTTTCCGCCGTCGCGGCAAAGGCGCTGGTCGGCGACCGCGGCACGGTCCTCGTCGGGATGCTCATCGCGGCCGCAGCCCTCTTCGCCTTCCAGCCCCGCGGCGCCAAAGGAGGTTCCCATGCTGAGCCTCGCTGAAGCCCTCGCCGCCTCGGGCGTCATGGCGGCGATCATCCTTTTCTGCCGGGCCCTGCCTTTCCTCTTCCTCGCCGGCAGGAAGCCGCCCGCCTTCCTCTCCTTCGTCGAAGTCTACATGCCCGCCATCGCCATGACTGTGCTCGCTACGGCGGCCTACACCTCCCTCGACTGGTCGGCGCCGCGAGGCGCCCTCCCCTCGATTCTGGCGGGCGCGGCCGTCGTCCTCCTCCACCTCTGGAAGCGCAACGCCCTCGTGAGCATCCTCGGGGGCACGGCGCTCTATTTCCTGCTGGGAGCGATTTTCATCGCTTAGGCGATTCCCGGCGGCATCCGTATTGACATTCGCCGCGCCTTCGCGCTAATATCGCTTCGCTGTTCGGGGGTGTAGCTCAGTTGGTAGAGCGTTTGAATGGCATTCAAGAGGTCAGGGGTTCGATTCCCCTCACCTCCACGAACATGGAAGGCCGCCTTTGGGCGGCCTTTTTCATTTTGACCGCGCGGGGATTTCGGTCCTGATCCTATTCTATCCTGTCTCTCCTGTTTTCTCTCGGCAACTATATAAATCCCTGCGTATATCGGCCCACTTTCCCCGCGCCGCGGCGCGTGTTATCGTGGATTCGCTGCTCTGAAGCTTGTTCCGCCTAAGGTCGCCCGATGAGGGCGCGCTACGGGGGCAAGCCGATGGGTTCGCCGCGAAAGCCGCGGACCTCCCACGCTTGGAAAGGAGCGAGCCGATCGGCGAAGAGCCGGGAAAAGGCGCCCGCAGCGGGCTGCCCCGACCCAGCCTCGCCGCGGATCGTCGCACCCTGGCGGGAACGGAAAAGGCGACGGAGCCGCGGGAGGTTTTATGCAGAACGGCATCTTCGCGCCGCCGGCGCCCGCCAACGAACATGTCTACAACTACGCCAAGGACTGCCCGGAGGCGGACGCCCTCGTCCTGGAACTCGCGCGGCAGTCGAGCGCGGCGATCGATATTCCCCTCGTCATCGGCGGCGAGGAAATCCGCACGGGCGCCACTGGCGAGATCAGGGCGCCCCACGACAGAAGCCTCCTCCTCGCCACCTACCACAAGGCCACCCCCGAGCTGGTGGCCCGCGCGGCCGACGCGGCAGTCGCGGCGAGGGCGGAGTGGTCGCGCATGTCCTGGCACGCCAGGGCCGCGATCTTCCTCAAGGCAGCGGACCTGCTCGCCACGCGCCATCGCCAGGTGCTCAACGCGTCTACCATGTTGGGACAGAGCAAGAGCGTCTACCAGGCGGAAATCGATTCCGCCTGCGAGATGATCGACTTCTTCCGCTTCAACGTCCACTTCGCCGATCAGCTCTACAGGATACAGCCCGAACTCAACGGCGGGCATACCTGGAACCGTCTCGAGTACCGGGCTCTGGAGGGCTTCATCTTCGCCGTCACGCCCTTCAATTTCACATCGATCGGCGGCAACCTCCCCACGGCCCCGGCGATCATGGGCAACGCCGTCGTCTGGAAGCCTGCCAGCACGGCCATCCTCTCGAACTACTACCTCATGCGCCTGCTCAAGGAAGCCGGCCTGCCCGACGGCGTCATCAACTTCGTGCCGGGCGACGGGGCGAGCGTCGGCGGCCCCGCCATCGCAAACGGCGCCTTCGCCGGCCTCCACTTCACCGGCTCCACCTCGACCTTCAACGCCATGTGGCTCGAGATCGCCCGCAACATCGCGGGAAACGCGTACAAGGGCTATCCGCGCATCGTCGGAGAGACCGGCGGCAAGGATTTCCTCATCGCGCACGCCGACTGCGACACCCAGGCCCTGGCCGTCGCCCTCTTCCGCGGCGCCTTCGAGTACCAGGGACAGAAGTGCTCCGCCACGAGCCGCGCCTATGTCCCGCGCTCGATCTGGCCCGCCGTGCTCGAGGTGCTGGCCGACTTCGCGGCATCGGCAAAGATGGGCGACATCGCCGACTTCTCGACCTTCATGGGAGCCGTGATCGACGGCAAGGCCTACAGGAACATCGTCTCCTACATCGACTTCGCCAAGGCCCACCCCGGGGAGTACCGCGTCGCGATCGGCGGCGATTGCCGCGACGAGCCCGGATGGTTCGTACCCGCCACTGTTATCGAGACGACGAACCCGCTCGGCAAGCTCATGACGGAGGAGATATTCGGGCCGGTGCTGACAGTCTACGTCTACGACGACGACGACTTCGACGAGATGCTCGCCCTGGTCGGCAGGACGAGCCCCTTCGCGCTGACGGGCTCCATCTTCGCGAACGACCGCAGGATCATCGAGGCGATGGAAACCGCCTTGAGCGACTGCGCGGGCAATTTCTACATCAACGACAAGTCGACGGGCGCCGTGGTCGGCCAGCAGCCCTTCGGGGGCGCCCGCGCCTCAGGCACGAACGACAAGGCGGGCAGCGTCTTCAACCTGATCCGCTGGACTTCCGTGCGCTCGATCAAGGAGGCCTTCCTGCCCGCCCGGACCTGGGACTACCCGCACCAGCGCGTGCCGGGATACAGGCCGCCTGAAAACATAGGCTGAAAGGCGCCGCGAGAGATTCCCAGGATGGGGATAAGGCGGGCCGCCGCGCCGATGCGCTCCGGCGGCTCGCCTCAGGGCTCCCCTATAGAAGCCTGGCGCCTGCCCTCCTCAGTCGCGATGAGGGTGAAGAAGGCCTCGACCACGGCGGGTCCGACCTCCAGGCGGGGCGGTAGGGTCGGTCGCTGGTGAGCGCGTCGTAGACGTCGATCACTGCGAAAATGCGGGCCGCGAGCGGTATATCCTCGCCCCGAAGCCCGCGCGGGTATCCCGAACCGTCCCACTTCTCGTGGTGCGCGTAGGGTATGTCGATGGCCTGCGCCAGGTAGTCGATGCGGGAGAGCATCTGGTGGGCGTAGACCGTGTGCTTCCGCATGGCCGCCATCTCCTCGTCGTCGAGGGCTCCCGGCTTGAGGAGGATGCTGTCCGGAATGCCTATCTTGCCGATGTCGTGGAGCATGGCGCCCCGCCAGATATGAGAAAGCCGGTCGTCCGCGATGCCCATGGAGCGGGCGAGCAGCATAGTGAGGTCGGTGACGCGCTTGCTATGCCAATTCGTGCCGTGATCCTTGAGATCGAGCGCGAAGGACAGCGTCTCGATCGTCGCGTCGTATGCTTTGACCAAGCCTTCGTTCGACCGCTCGAGCTTCCGCACCATCTCCATGTTGTTGAAGGCGATGGTGACCTGCCCGACGAACATGGCGAGGTACTCGTTCCACTCGGCGGAGGGATCGAAGGGGCGGCGGCTGAAGAGTTCCATGACGCCAAGAGCCTCGCCCTTGCTCGCGAGGGGGATGGCGCAGAAGACCTCCATGCCCTCCGCCAGGAGGCGGTCTCGCGCCTCGCAGGTCTTGCCCTCCGAAAGGCGGCCCGTTATGTAGGACTTGCCCGCTTCGAGGGCTCGCCGCGCCAGGGAATTCTCCTTGCAGTTCGCCATCGCCAGGATGGTCGCCGTGGAAACGCCCCTCGCCGACAGCAGCTCGAAGCTCCCTTCCTTAGGATCGCGACAGAGTATGGACGCGGCGTCGATCTTCAGCTGCTGGATTATCGTATCGAGGGTCAGGTCGAAGACGCCCTGTTCGGCGATGCTCTCGATGATGGCGGTATCGATGCCGTGCAGCGCCTGGATGCTCGCGAGCTGGCGCCGAGTCTCGCTCAAGAGCCGCGCGTTCTCAAGGCTCGCCGCCGCCAAGGCCTCCAGGCGGTTCTTGAGAAGGAAAAAGAGCATGATCGAAGTGAGGAGAACGAAACCCCAGCCCTTGTACATGCTGATGACGGTGATGGCCTCAGGATCGCGCGCGAAGGTCGTCACGAGACTGTCGGAAAGGAATATCCAAAGGGCGCTCACGCCGGCGTAGATTCCCGAGATGCGCAGCGCTTCCTTAAGGTGCTCCTTCATGAAGGCTCCCTCAAAGCAGTATCGTGCTTTTTCTTGTTTCCCACAGCCTCACTATAGGCTACGGGCGGCGGAAAGCAAAGCGGCCGCCACTGCGGCCACTTCCGCCCCCTAAATTGACAAGCGCCGGCATCGCTCTTATAGTTCATTGTTAGCCGATTTTTATTGGAGTGCCGATGGATTCGATCCAAGAGCGATATATGCCTCTCATCAGGGAAATGATGAAGACGATGGGGGCGCAGAGAGAGCTTTCAGACAAGGATATCTACCAGGAGGGGCGCGCGGAGTTCCTCCCCTTCATCGACAAGATCCTGGAGGAGCACCTGCTCCCGGGCTCCGGCATCGACGGCATCGAGAACATCGAAAACCTGCTCGAGCGCGCCCAGCAGGGCGAGACGGGACTCCTTCTCCTCGAGCATTACTCCAATTTTGACCTTCCCGCCTTCCACTACCTGCTCCGCAAGGCGGGGCCGAAGGGAGCGACGATAGCCAAGGCCCTCGTCGCCATCGCCGGCATCAAGCTCAGCGAATCCAACCCCATCGTGAGCGCCTTCACCCAAGCCTACACCCGCGTGGTCATCTATCCCAGCCGCTCGCTCGAGATCATCAAGCGCAACTTCAAGGACCCCAACAAGCTCTACCACGAGATGATGAGGGGCATGTCGATCAACCGCGCGGCGGTGAAGACGATCGCCACCGTCAAGCACTCGGGCAAGCTGGTCCTGGTCTTCCCCGCCGGAACGCGGTATCGCCCCTGGGACCCGAGCACTAAGCGCGGCGTCAGGGAGATCGCCTCCTACATCAAGGGCTTCGACAACTTCTGCCTGGTGGCGGTGAACGGCAACATCCTCAGGATCAACCCGACCGGCGAGATGGAGGAAGACCTGCTCAACGCCGACAAAGTGGTCTACACCGCCGGCAAAGTGCAGCGCAGCGAGTATTTCCTCGAACGCATCAAGGAAGACCACCATTTCCGGGACGACAAGAAGCAGGAGATGGTCGACGAAGTGATGGCGGAACTCGAGGCCATGCACGCCGAGGCCGAGAAGAAGAGGCTCAGCGGCGCCTCGTGAACAGGCGTTTCGCGGGATTGATGCCGAAGCGCAGGACGAAATAGAGCCACGCCCAGAGGAAGCCGGCCAGGTGCGTCAGATGGGCCACCGAGCTCTCGAAACTGAAGAGCTGCGACGCCACCTCGATCGCAGCGTAGCCGACGACCATGACGGGCGCGCGTATCGGCAGGATGCCGTAAAGGAATATTTTGGCCTCCGGATTCACGATGGCGAAGGCGAGGAGCACCGCGAAAAGCGCGCCCGAGGCTCCGAGCAGGCTGGTGTACCACGCGCCGGGGGCGATGTAGATCCCCAGCGAGGCGAGGCCGGCCAGCGTTCCCGTCAAAAAATAGAATAGAAGGAACTCCTTGCTCCCCATGCTCCGCTCGACCGCGGTGCCGAAGAAGAAAAGGCCGATCATGTTCACCAGAAGGTGGGACAGGCTGGCGTGGGCGAACATGTAGGTGACCGGCTGCCAGGCGAAGCCCGAGAGCACCGCCAGCGGGTTCATCGCCATATAGGCTTTCAGCTGCGGGAAAACGATGCTGGCGGCGAAGGCGAGCACGTTCGCCGCGATCAGGTAGAGGGTCGCGTTGAAGTAGACGTAGCGAAAGGGCTTTCTCAGCGGGGATGCGCTTCTCATGCTTTAAGGATACGCATTTCGGGCGCCGCGGGAAAGCGCGCCTAGAGCCTTTCCAGATGGGCGAGGAGCTGCTTGAGCGTGAAGGGTTTCGCCAGGAGGTCGTCCATGCCGGCCTGGCGGCAGCGCTCGACTTCCTGATCCCCGATCCTCGCGCTCATGCCGACGATAGTGCGGACGCGGTCCGCGGCCTTCCCGCGGAGCGCCGTGCTCGCCTTGTAGCCGTCCATGCCCGGCATGAAGCAGTCCATGAACACGATATCGTAGGAGCGGCGCGAGCAGCGCTCCAGAGCCTCCTCGCCCGAAACGGCGAAATCCGCCTGGTAGCCGCGGAGGGCCAGCATGCGCCCCATGATCTCGCGGTTGGCCTCGCTGTCGTCCACGACGAGGATGGCCGGCGGCGCTTTCTTGGCCTCGCAAAGCTTCGCGGCGGCGGGCTCCTCGAGCGTGAAGGGGAATTCCTTCTGCGGCTGGGGCGCAGGGGCCGGCTCGCGGTGGGAAGGCTTGGCCTGGACAGGCCCGGCGGCTTGGGCGGAGTCTGGCATCGGACCCGCTGGGGGGACGGCTGCCGGCTCAGGGGAAGGAGAAGCTTTCGGCGACGCAGCGGGGGCGGCGGCCGGCTCCCCCCTCGTCTCCGAGGCGAATCTCGCGAAGAGCGAGCCCGGCTCGCCCGACACGAGGATCTCGGGCATATATACCTCGCCGCGCACGTCGGGGCCGATGAACTTTATCTCCCGGGACTTTCTCGCCGCGGCGGCTTCGGCGGCGGGCTCGGGAGGAATGCCCGATCCCGGGGGGAGCATCTCGGCGGCCGAAGCCTTCGCCACGCCGAGGCCGTAGGCCGCGCCTCGCTCTCTCGTCCCGGATGCCGGAGCCTCGGGTTCCGCGACAGGATTGGGCGCGGGAGCCGCGGGCGCGTCGACTTCGAAAAGCGAGGCCTCTTTCAGCCAATCCAACGCGCTGGTTTCCTTGCCCGGAACCGGGGCCTGGGCGGGCGCCGCGGCTAGGGTCGCGACTCGGGCTTGAGCCGGAGCTGTCCGCCCGCGCCTGAGCGCCGCGAATAGCAGGAGGGCGCCCGTGATTCCCGCCACGAGGAGAATGACGAGGAAGGGGTCCTGCGCCGACCAGCCGGCGGCGGGTACGGCGTGGAGCGACCAGTCGGCGCCCGGGAGCGCCACCGGGGCGACGGCGCGGCTATCGGCGAAAGCCTTCCTGGCGCCGGCGAGATAGTCCTGGCCGGCGAGGGCGAACGAGAAGCCGGGAAAACGCTTTTCCAGGGCGAGGCTCTCAGCCATCGCCTTGAAGTCGACCGTCAGGCTCGTGAAACCCCAGAGCTTCCCGCTGGCGAAAACCGGATAGCGGACGAAGAGGACTCGCTTGCCGTCCACCGATTCGAAGGGCCCGGAGAGGACCGGGACTTTTCGCTCGGCGGCCGAGGTCAGGGCGTCCCTCCGCTCGGGATTCGAGAGCAGGTCGTGCCCGATGAGCGACTCGTTGCCTTCTTCCGGGAAATGGTATTTGACGATGGCCGATGGCGCCACGCTGACGCCGACGACATAGGGGCGGGCGTCGAGGACGGCCTTCGCCATGGCGGCGATGCCGCCCTTCGGGAGGGCGGGGTCTTCCGCGAGGGCCGAAGCGAGCGGCGAGCCCGAGTCGACGACCGCCGCGAGGAAGGAGGCGGCCTCCTCGGAGGCGTTGTGCGCCACACCTCGGCAGAGCGCGGTCTCGCTCTCCCCGACTCTGCGGGAGAAAATCGCAAAAGAAGCGATGACGATCGCCGCAAACAAGAGGGCGAGCGGAACGGCGGCTCCAGCCCGCCCCGCCCTGCCGTTCTTCGCCTTTTCCACGTTTTCCCCGCCCACCGATTGTGCCTCTCACGAAAAGCTACACTACTCTAGTTTGAAGGTTGGGCGCCGTCAATCGAAAACAAGGCGCCGCGAGAAGATTTAGCGCGTCGGCCGAGGGGCAAAGAAAAAGCCGCCGGCGATGATCGCCGGCGGCCCGTCGTTCGAGGCGCCGATCGGAATTGAACCGATGCATAAAGGTTTTGCAGACCTCTCCCTTACCACTTGGGTACGGCGCCGATGCGGGGCAACTATAGCGTATCTGCCCCAAGCATGTAAAGTGCCGGAGGTCGGAAAGGAAGCCGCGGAAACGCGCCTGAGCGCGATTCCGCGGCCGCCGTCCGCATCCAAGAGATCGGGCTCAGCTTTCGACTTTCGCCGTATTCTGCGCCTGGGGCTTGGTCTTGGCTTTGCCGCTGTCGGGGAAGCGCCTGTTCCACCAGTCGACGAATCCCGAGGCGATGTAGAGCGTGGAGTAGGTGCCCGAGACCATGCCGATGAAGAGGGCCAGGGAGAAATCCCTCATACTGCCGGTCGTGAAGAAGAACAGGGCCAGGACGGTGAGCATCGTCGCCGCGGTCGTGATGATCGTCCTGCCCAGCGTCACCGTGAGGGCCGAATCGATGACGTCGACGAGCTTGTCGCCGGGCCTGAGCCTGCGCTCCTCGCGGACGCGGTCGAACTGGACGATCGTGTCGTTGATGGAGTAGCCGAGGATGGTCAGGATCGCCGCGATGGGGGAGGCGTTGAACTCCATGCGGGTCCACACGATGAAACCGACCATGATCAGGGCGTCGTGGGCGATGGCTAGCACCGCGCCGATGGCGTACTCGATCTTGAAGCGGATCATCGAGTAGATCAGGATCAGGGAGAGGGTGGCCACGACGAGGAGGGCCGCCGTCTTGGAGAGGTTCTCCGAGTAGCGGGCGCCAACGAAGTCGGTCTTGACCTCGACGACCTTGTTCGCGCCGAACTTGGCCTCGAGCGCTGAGAGGATAGTGGAGCGGGCCGTGGTGGTGAAGTTCGGGTCGGTACCCTTGTCCTCGACGCGGATGAGGAAGCGCTGGTTGGAAGCCGGCTTGACCACCTGCACCGATGCGTCTCCGAGCCCGGTCAGCGCGCCGCGGATGTCGTCGATCTGCGCGAAGCGCTCGGCCTCGCTGGCGGGCGCGCGGTGCAGGATCATCGGCTTCTCGCTGATCAGGGTGTTGCCCTGGTAGGTCGGCACGAGGAGGCTGGAGGGGATCGTCTCCTGGCCGGCCTCAAACGTCACCTGGATTGAAGGATCGGCGGCGAGGAGAGCCTTGGCGACGTCGGCGATGGTCGGATTGGAGGCGTAGGCGATCTCGACGGTCCTTTGATCGATCTCGGCGCCCGAGAGCACCAAGGTCATCGACTTGTCGGAGACGCGGAGTTCGGCGTTGCCCTTGCCCCCGTAGCTGACCGTGGCCGCCGGAAAGGCGAGCTGGACGGTCTGGTTGACGCCGGCCTGGAAGTCGACGCCCTTGTTGAATCCCATCGTGAAGAAGCCGATGAGTCCGAAAAGGATCAAGCTCCCCGACAGGATATACGAAGGTATGAAGAAACGGCTGAAGTGGACGACGCGTTTCATTTACTTGATCCTCCAGCTGATGGAGACGGTCTTTTTTTGAAGGACCTCGGTCTCGAAATCGAAGATGAGCTTGGACACGAAGAGCGACGTGAAGAGGCTCGTGATGTTGCCGATGGCGAGGGAGATCGCGAAGCCCTGGATGGTGCCCGAGCCGAGCTGGGAGAGGAAGAGGGCCGCGATGATCGTCGTGATGTTGGAGTCCATGACCGCCCAGAAGGCTTTGTGGAAGCCGGCGTCGATCGCCGCCTTGCGGGACTTGCCCGCCACCAGCTCTTCCTTGATGCGCTCGAAGATGACGACGTTGGCGTCGACCGCCATGCCCACGGTGAGCACGAAGCCCGCGATGGAGGAGAGCGTCAGGGTGAGCTTGAAGGCCGTCAGGACGGAGATCATGATGTAGAGGTTGAACACCTGGGCGACCGTCGCGTTGACGCCGGCCCCCCTGTAGTAGGCGAACATGAAGACGAAGACCGCAAGGAGGCCGACGATGACGGCGTTCTTGCCCTGGGCGATGGCGTCCTCGCCGAGGGAGGCGCCGATGGCCTGCTGGTTCTCGACCGAGAGCGATACGGGGAGGGCGGCGGAGCGGAGCAGGGTCGCGAGGTTCTGCGCCTCCTCGGCGTTGAAGCCGGTGATGCGCACCGACTCGCGGATGGGCTCCTGGATCCTGGCGTAGGATTTGACCCTGTCGTCCAGCAGGACGGCGAGGGATTTCCCGACGTTGGCGCTGGTGAGGGAGTAGAACAGCTCGCCGCCCGCCTTGTCGAGCACGAAGTTCGTCTCGGGCTGACCGGTGATCTGGTCGTTGGACACCGTGGCGCTCTGGACGTGGCTGCCGTCGAGGCCGGGCTTGCTCTCCACGACGAGGTACTCGCCGGTGAACTCGTCGAGTCCGTAGCTGTCCTTCTTGTAGACCTTCCTGATCAGCTTGCCTTCGGGGACGATGCCGGCCTGCGCGACGGTCATGGTGGACTCGTCGACGCCGAGGGGCTTGTCCTTGAGGTAGGCGTTGAGCGAGGCGGTGGCGTCGGTATCGACGATGTAGAAGGCCAGGTTGCCCTTGCCCATGATGATCGAGTTGATGCGCTCGGGGTCGGCGGTGCCGGGGATCTCGACGTAGATCTGGTCGACTCCCTGCTTCCTGATCACCGGCTCGGTCAGTCCGAACTGGTCGATGCGGCTGTTGAGCACCTCGATGGCGCGCTTCATGGCGTCCTCGCGCTCGGCGGCGGAGGCGTCGTGCCCGAGCTTCTCGGAGAGGGCCTTCATGTCGGCCTGGATCGTCACGGACATGCCGCCGGCGAGGTCGAGGCCCAGCTGGATGGCGTTGCCGTGGAGGGTCTTCAGACTGAGGGCCCGTTCGCGGTACTTCGACTCGACCGCGTCGAACATGGCGCGCTCGTTCGAGAAGGCGGCGAGCATCGCCTTTGCGTCCAGGGTCTTGGGGGTCGCGCGGCCGCCGCTCTTGTACGCCTTCCTCGCCACGCCGGCGACGATGTCGTACTTGGAGGCGAGGTCGGCGGAATCGCCGGCCACGGCCTTGGCCTTGATGTCCGACAGGGCCGCGTAGGCCATCCTGCGCGAATAGTCGCGAATCTGCTCCCGCGAACCGACGGCGGTTGCCTGGTCTTCCTTGGGGGTCAGCGCGTACCACTTGATCGTGGGGAAGAGAAACGCTAAGGAGACGGCGAAAACCGCGAGCACAATGATCAGACGACGGATTTTACTCATTCCAGTAACTCCACATTAGTATCGCAATGGAATGGCCCGACTTCACCCTTCGACGCTGGAGCGTGGCTGTGCGGCTGGGTACGGAGTACTCCCGGAGGGAAGGAGACCAGGCCTAAAAGCTTACTTCTTCTCTTCCTCGGCCTTTTCGGCGGGAGCG
>JAJTBU010000020.1 GCA_021286735.1 bacterium | reverse complement strand
CCGAGGCAAAAGCTCGCGAATTGGCTCAGAAGATGTTGGATGGCCGGGCCGGCGGCCTGAAAGTTGAAGATGGAGCCGACGTTTTTTACGGGTACTATACGATTCATGTCCTCAAGGACGGCAAAATATTCGGCATGCTCGGGGTCAATGGCTATTCGGGGCAGGTTTGGTATCACAGCTGGCACGGGAATTTCATTGCCAATAAGGAAGTCGTGAACGCGAAGTGACCATCTATCCCGAGGGGGCTAATCGCCCCCCCTCGGAACGCATACAAAGAACGCACTGCGTTCACAGACCGTTCATATTCACGAGGTACCCTCGGATCATCCCAGGAAGGTCATAGAAGCATGAAAAAGACAACGATAACGATCGTCGACATGATCTGTTCCGCCTGCGAGGCGCGGATATCGAAGGCGCTCGCGGCGATCGACGGCGTGATTTCCGCCAGCGTGAGCCTGAAGGGCGGCCGCGCCGACATCGAGTACGATGAGAGCAGGACGACGGTCGACGCGCTGAAGGCCGCCATCGAAAAGGCGGGATACACGGTCGGGAAAAGCGGCGGCTCGGGCACGGCGGCGGCCGTGGGCATCGGCGTCATCCTTGCGGCGCTCTATATGATCGCGAACGCGGCCGGGCTCTTCAACGCGATCCCGGCGATAAACGCTTCGCTGGGCTACGGCATGCTCTTCGTCGTCGGCCTGCTGACCTCGGTCCACTGCGTGGCCATGTGCGGCGGCATCTCGCTGTCGCAGAGCGTCGCCAAGCTCGGGGACGCCCGGACGGCGACAGGCGGCGACGCGACGGCGGCCTCGACCGCCGGCGGCACTTTCAAGACACTGATGCCCGGCCTTCTCTACAACGGAGGGAGGGTCGTCTCCTATACCATCATAGGGGGCATCGTCGGCGCGATCGGCGCCGCGTTCAGCTTTTCGCCGGTCTTGAGGGGCGCCATCGCCGCGGCCGCCGGTCTCTTAATGATCCTCCTCGGCCTCAAGATGCTCGGCGCGCTCTCCGGGCTCCCGCACGTATCCCGCCTGATTCCCGCCCCCATCCGGAATATCCTTGGACGATTCTCGTCGGCACTGGGGAGCCGTGGGCCTTTCGCGGTGGGGCTCCTCAACGGCCTCATGCCCTGCGGCCCCTTGCAGACCATGCAGCTGTATGCGCTCGGGACGGGCAGCCTGTGGGCCGGGGCGCTGTCCATGTTCATTTTCTCGCTGGGCACCGTGCCGCTCATGCTCGTTTTCAGCCTCGCGGCCGCCTTCATCCCCAGAAAGTTCTTTCCCGCCATGGTCAAGGCCAGCGCCGTGCTCGTGATGTTCCTGGGCGTGATGACTTTCAGCCGCGCCGCCTCCCTCGCCGGAATCGCCCTGCCGCAGATCCCGCCTTTCAGGGCCGGGTTGACGCAACTTTCCGCCGGGGGCCCCGGGCCGCAAAATGCCGATCAGCCTTGGAAACGGAGCGCGGGCGGCTTGGTCGTGGCGACCATGGGAAACGGCGCGCAGACGGTGACCACCGATTTCGGATCCTCGGGCTATTACATGCCCTTCGCGGTCCAGGCCGGCGTTCCCGTCAAGTGGACCATCAAGGTCACAGCCGATGGGCTCAACGGCTGCAACAATCCGATCACCATCCCCGCGTACGGGATCCGAAAGACCCTCGTGCCGGGGGACAATCTCATCGAATTCACGCCGAAGAAGGAAGGCGTCATCGCCTATACTTGCTGGATGGGGATGATATCGAGCCGCATCTCGGTGGTGAAAGACATCTCCGACGGCGCGGCGCTTTCCTCCGCGGGAGGCTCGACTCCATCCGAGTTGCTCGCCCAGGGGCTCGGGCAGCCGGGCAGGCAGGGAGCCGCGGGATGCTGCGCCGGCGCCGCGAGCAGGTAGCCGCGGAATGCGCATGAAAACCACCAAGCGTTCATGGATTGTTCCTAAAGGGGGAATACGATGATAAAGACTGCGCAACTGCGGATAAACGGCATGACCTGCGCGGCCTGCGCGCAGGCTTCCGAGCGCGCGGTGAAAAAGCTGCCCGGGATTGAGGAGGCGGCGGTAAACTTCGCGACCGAGAAACTCCTTGTGAAGTTCGAGGACGGGCAGCTGGGGCTCGCCGAGATCAAGGCGGCGGTTGCCAAAGCCGGCTACGAGGCGGTCGAGGATCAGGCGAAGAGGGAAGTGACGATCCCCGTCGGCGGCATGACCTGCGCATCCTGCGCGGCCGCGATCGAACGCGCGATCAGGAAGCTTCCGGGAACGGCCTCCGTTTCCGTGAACCTCGCCACCGAAAAAGCCCTCGTGTCCTACGACCCCTCGCTGCTCAGGCTCTCCGAGATAAAGCAGGCGATCACGAAAGCGGGATATACCCCACTCGCGATAGAGGCCGGCGCCGCCGCGGTGGACGAGCACAAGGCCGCCAAGGAGCGCGAGATCCGCGTGCTCTGGACCAAGTTCATCGTCTCCGCGGTGTTCTCCGTACCCCTGCTGTATATCGCCATGGGAGCCATGCTGGGGTGGCCGCTCCCAGCGGCCATCAACGCAATGAATTATCCTCTGCGTTATGCGCTCTTGGAAATATTCCTGGTCATCCCCGTCATCGCCGCCGGATATCGATTCTACGTCGTGGGATTCAAGGCCATCCTGCACCGCAGCCCCAACATGGATTCGCTCATCGCGATGGGGACCTCGGCCGCGGTGCTCTACAGCGTCTATTCCGTCTTCGGCATAGCGGGCGGCGATTTCCGCGCCGTCGAGAGCCTCTACTTCGAGACCGCCGGCGTCATCATCACCCTGATCCTGCTGGGAAAATCCCTCGAGGCTGTGACGAAGGGAAGGACCTCCGAATCGATAAAAAAGCTGATGGGGCTCCAGCCCAAGACGGCGACCATCGTCCAGAACGGCGCCGAAGTGGAAATTCCCATCGGCGAAGTCGAGGAAGGCGACATCATCCGCGTGCGGCCGGGCGAGAAGATACCGGTCGACGGCGAAGTGGTGGGCGGCCGCACCGCGGTGGACGAATCCATGCTCACGGGCGAGAGCATGCCCGTCGAGAAAGAAGTCGGCGACAAGGTGATCGGCGCGAGCATCAACAAGAACGGGTCGATCACGTTCCGCGCGACCAAGGTCGGCGCGGATACCGTGCTCTCGCGCATCATCAAACTCGTCGAGGACGCCCAGGGCTCGAAAGCGCCCATCGCCCAGATGGCGGACATCGTTTCGGGTTATTTCGTGCCCGTCGTCTTCGTCATCGCCGTCGCGGCCGCCGTCCTCTGGCTCCTCCTGGGGCACAGCGTCGTCTTCGCGCTGACCGTCTTCGTGGCGGTGCTCACGATAGCCTGCCCCTGCGCCCTCGGCCTCGCGACGCCCACCGCCATCATGGTCGGGACGGGCAAGGGCGCCGAGCATGGCGTCCTCATCAAGTCGGGAGCCGCGCTCGAGACGGCCCACGGCATAAACACGATCGTCTTCGACAAAACCGGGACGATCACGAAGGGCAGCCCCGAAGTCACCGACATAGAACCGGCCGAAGGTTTTCGGGCCGAAGAGATACTGTCGCTCGCCGCGTCCGCCGAAAAAGGTTCCGAGCATCCTCTCGGCGAGGCGATCGTCCGCGCCGCCGAAGCGAAGGGCGCCGCGCTTCTGGAAGCGGAAAATTTCAGCGCGGTCCCCGGCTACGGAATCGAGGCGACCGCCGCGGGGCGGCGCGTGCTCCTCGGCAACGCGAAGCACATGGCGGCGAACGGCATCGATCTAGGCGCGGCGGCCGGCCTGGCCGACAGGCTGGCGGGTGAAGGCAAGACGCCGATGTACCTGGCCGTCGACGGCTGGTACGCCGGGATTGTCGCCGTCGCCGACGTCGTCAAGGAATCGAGCGCCAAGGCCATCGCCGCCCTCCACGGCATGGGAATCCAAGTCGCCATGATAACGGGCGACTCCAAGCGGACCGCGGCGGCGATCGCGGCCCAGGTCGGCATAGACCGGGTCCTCGCGGAAGTCCTCCCCCAGGACAAGGCGCTCGAGGTGAAGCAGCTCCAGTCCGAGGGTCGGAAAGTCGCGATGGTGGGGGACGGGATCAACGACGCCCCCGCGCTGGCCCAGGCCGACATTGGCATCGCGATAGGCTCGGGCACCGACGTGGCTATGGAGAGCGCCGACATCGTTCTCATGCGGAGCGACCTCATGGACGTGCCCACGGCGATCAAGCTCTCGAAGAACGTTATGCGAAACATAAAGCAGAACCTGTTTTGGGCCTTCGGCTACAACGTCCTGGGAATTCCGGTGGCCGCCGGCCTGCTCTACGCCTTCGGCGGCCCCCTGCTCAACCCGATCATCGCGGCGGCGGCGATGTCCATGAGCTCGGTGTCGGTGTTGACGAACGCTTTGCGGCTAAAACGTTTCCGGCCGTTCAATTGACGACCGGCGGCGATAATTTTTCGAAAAGGAGAAATTGGTATGAAAAAGCAAAATTATAGCGTGATCGCGGGCGGGGCTATCGTCCTCGCCATTGCCCTCGCCTTGAGCGGCTGCGCGGGCACCGACGTGGTCGGGAAGGTGGCGAAAACATCCTTCAAGGCCGTTCTCGACGCCTCGAAAGACAAGGTTTCATTCTCGAAGGAAGACGAGTCCTGGGTCCTCGCCTCCCCCGCAGGCGACGAAGTCCTGTTCTCCACGAACTTCGCACGCAACGCGCCGAGCGCGGGCGGCATGGCCGACATGGACAAACCCGACGTGGAGTTCACCTTCGACGCGGCGCCCTTCATCGCCGCGGGCCTCGATGTCGCGAAGCTGCCCGCCGTCGACGGCATCAAGTACGAACTGGAAGACGGCCGCTTCATGCTGCATTTCGAGCTTGGGAACGACGCGTTTTCCGCCGACGCGGCGAAATCCTTCGAAGCGACCTTCGCGGAGATCGTCCGAACCCAGCGCGCCAGGATCGGCTACCACGAGAAGCTCGACCATTACGGGATAAGCCTCGGCGACGGCAACATGTTCGAGTGGGCCAAGGACATGTCCAAGAACGACAAGGACATCGTCTGGGTCCTCAACCCCGCGCCCTTCATCGCCGCGGGCGTCGATCCCGCCAAGATCGAAGGCTGGACCTTCGCGAAAGTCGAGACCAAGGACGCCAAGGGCAAGACGATATTCGTCGACAAGCTGCTCAAGCCCTTCAACGTGAAATAAGCGCGGGGGCGACGAGAGAGCGAGTCGGGGCGCGGCCGCGCGTTGAGCGGGACCGCGCCCCATTCGTTTCCCTGGCCATGCCCCGCCATTGTCATTATACTTGCCATATCGCAGCCGGAGGGGGTCGACCATGCCGATGAAAATTCTTGTCGCCGACGATGAGGAGAAAATCGCCAACATGGTGGGGAGCTATCTCGAGGCCAACGGCTATCTGCCGCTCATCGCGAACGACGGGCTGCGGGCGCTCGCCCTCTTCAGGGAGAAGGCCCCGGCATGCCTCATCCTCGACATAAACATGCCGGGCATGAACGGGCTGGACGTCGCCCGGGAAGTGCGGAAGACATCGTCGGTGCCCATAATCTTCCTTTCCGCGAGGACCGAGGAGACCGACAGGATCCTCGGCCTCGAGCTCGGCGCCGACGACTACGTGCCCAAGCCTTTCAGCCCGCGGGAACTCGTGGCCCGCCTGAGGGCGGTGCTGCGCCGCACAACGCAGGCGGCGACATCCGCCGACTCGGGGAACGATGACTTCATCCGCCGCGGCCCCGTGGAGCTCGACTTCAAAAGACGCTCGGTCAAGGTCGACGGCCAGCTCAAGAACGTGACGACGATACAGCTCGACATCGTCAGGCTGCTCATGCGCGAGCCCGGCAGGGTCTTCTCCCGCCTGGAGATTCTCGAAGCCTGCGCCGGCAGCGCCTTCGACGGCTACGAGCGGACGATCGACGCGCACATAAAGAATATCAGGAAGGCCCTGGGCGACGACAGCGAAAACCCGCGCTTCATCGCCACGGTGCGCGGAGCCGGCTATAAATTCCTGGAACAGGCCGATGAGGCTTAGGACCCGGCTCGCCGCCTACTTTTTCCTCGTCATCGCCGTCGCTGCGGGAACGACGCTCCTCTTCGTGCGGGGGACGACGGAGAGCCTCTTCAGGTCCTACGTTTTTTCGGGAGACTCCGAAAAGGCCAAAATTTACGCATCCATCCTCGGCGAATATTACGACGAGCACAGAGACTGGACGGACCTGCAATCCTTCCTTTCGGAAATGCCGCGCCTCGCCTTTTTCGGGCTCGACGAGAGCATCCACGGCGTGGCGGGAGGGGCGGCCTTGCCCCCCTATCACGCCGACAGCATCAGCGCCCTGCTCTCGGACCGGATCGCGGTCGCCGACAGCCAAGGAGTCATCGTCGCGGATACGGCGGGCGAGCTCCTCCGCACCATTCATCCGGCCGAGCACCTGGCGCACGGCGTGCCGATCGTGGCGAACGGCGAGAGGGTCGGGACCGCCCTCGTCGGGTCGATGGTGGATTCCTCCCTCTCCGGAATGAACGAGCGCTTCCTCGGCTCGATCACTCAGGCCCTCCTCTGGGCGGTTTCGATATCGGCCGGCCTGGCGCTCTTTCTCGGTCTGGCGCTGGCGGCGCAGGTGACGCGGCCCGTCGCCATGCTCACCCGCGCGGCGCGCAAGGTGGCCGCGGGAGATTTGTCGGCGGCCGTGAAAACCGCGGCGCGGGGCGGCAGCGGGGACGAGATCGCGGAGCTTTCGGAATCGTTCAACGTCATGACGGAGGAGCTCAAGCGGCTCGAGGACGCGAAGAAACAGATCATCGCCGATTCGGCCCACGAGCTCAGGACGCCGGTGACGCTGATACAGGGCACCATCGAGGCGATGATCGACGGCGTCTATCCCCTCGACATCCCGACCCTCGAGTCCGTGCACGAGGAGACGGTGAGGCTCGCGCGCCTGATCGACACGTTGCGCGAGCTGGAGATCATCCAATCGGGCAAGCTTTCCCTGCACTTGGAGCCGATCGATTGCGAAGAGCTTCTGCGGAGGACTGCGGCGCTCTTCACGGCCTCGGCGAAGGAGAAGGACATAGCGCTGACGGTCGACCCGACCGCTTTCCCGCCCTCGACAGTCGCCGACCGCCTCCGCGTCGGGGAGGTCATCTACAATCTCGTCTCGAACGCCATCAAATACACGCCGAAAGGCGGCACGGTGCGCCTGCGCGTCGAGAGCGACGAAAAGAAGGGGCAGGTATATTTCCAGGTCGACGACTCCGGCCCAGGCATCCCGGCCGACGAGAGGGAGCGGATTTTCGAGCGCTTCTACAGGATCGACAAGTCCCGATCAACGGACCGCGGAGGGAGGGGGCTCGGCCTCGCCATCGCGAGCGAGATCGCGAAAGCCCACGGAGGGAGCCTCGCCGTCGGGGACTCCGACCTGGGCGGAGCCTCCTTCGTCCTCACGCTCAAGTCGGCGTGACGCCGGGCAGAGCGGCATGAGCGCGGCGGTCAGGACAGTATTTTGAGCCCGGCCGCCTCGAAGTGGCGGCGGCACACTTCGGGGATGCCGGAGTCGGTGACGACGCCGGCGATCAGGGACAGGTCGGAGCAGATCGTCGCGGCGTGCGAGACGCCGAACTTGGAGGAGTCGGTGAGGACCCAGGACTTGGCCCTGCACTTCGCGCCGCGCTCGAGGATGGCGCGCGTGACTTCGGCGCGCGGGATGTCGTTCAGCATGAAGCCGCCCGCGATCGTAAAGCCCGAGATGCCGATGAAAGCCTTGGAAAAGCCGATCGAGCCGATGGCGTCGAGCACGCTCGGGCCCACCAGGCTCTCGCTCTCTTCCTGGTAGAGGCCGCCCAGGACGATCACCCGCACGCGCGAGCCGCGGAACAGGCGGGCGATGAAGAGGTTCGGCGTTATCACCGTGAGTCCCTGCACGTCTTTGATCCGCTCCGCGAACATGGCGATGGCCGAGCCCGCCTCGATCAGGACCGTGTCGCCCGGCTCGACCAGGGAGGCCGCCCTTTCGGCAATTTTTTGCTTTTCGCCGTAGTGGAGATGCATGCGGAAGGGAATGTCGTCGCCGGTGTAGATGCGGGCCTCGCCATGGAAGCGCCGGACGACGCCCTGGCGCTCGAGCTCGTCGAGACTCTTGCGGATGGACACCTCGGACACCTGCAGCTGGGCCGCCAGATCGGCGACCCTGGCGCTGCCCGCCTCGAACACGGCGTCGCGCACGGCGTTCTCGATCACCTTGTTCCCGAGCTTTCCGCGCGCCCGGGGCTTGCCATTCCCTTCTCGCATGTTCATTTCAAGGAAGAGATTCGGTAAAATGCCGCGGGCATGTCAAGCCCCGCGTCCTTGAGCGGCCGGGCCGCCCGCGGATTCGGCCACCGCACCTCCGGACGCGCGGCCCGCCAGATGGCGGCGCAGAGCCTCGGCCACCATGGCGTGGTCCTCGAAATCGCGCAGGCCAGAGACTGTCACCGCGCCGACCACGCCTACGCCGCGCACGCGGATGGGCACGGCGCCGCCCGATGCGGCGTAGTCCGCTCTCGGGAGGCCGTAAGCCTCCTCGATCGTTTTCTCCTTCTGCTTCAGGAGCGTGGCGATGAAGTACGAACTCTTGTGGAAGCGCGCAACCACCCGGTTCTTGCGCGCGATCCACTGATCGTTGTCGGGGCTGCTGCCGGGCAGGCCGGCGTGGAAGAGGATCTGGCCGTTCAGGCTCACGTCGATGGCGATGGGGAGATTGTCGCGCCTGCCCGCGGCCGCCAGGTCCTGGCCAATCTTCCAGGCGTCGTCGAAGCCGAAGCCGTCGAACTGAAGTTCGTCGAATTCCGCGGCGAGCCGCGCCATCGTCGTTTCGTGCTCGGTCATGATACCGCCTCTTCGAAAGCCTTCAGCATGACGCCCTTGTCCGGCTCGAGGCCGGTCCACATGGTTATGTTGAGGGCGGCCTGGTTGATCAGCATCCGCATGCCGCTCTGCCAGCGCGCGCCGCGCCGCTCCGCCTCGCGGAGGAAGGGCGTGAAGGCCGGATTTGGGATGACGTCCTGGACGTACATCGCCTTGGTCACCGTATCATAGTCGATATTCGGCTTGGCGTCGACGTTGGGATAGAGGCCGATGGAGGTCGCGTTGACGAGGATGTCCGTGCCGGCCGGGACTTTGTAGGCGTCCACCCAGGGCACGTAGTCGACGGCCACCGCGGTGTTCTCCTTGAGGATCTTGATCAGGCTTTCGCCAAGGGCCATGTCCCTGGGAATATTGACGATGGTCAGGTGGCTGGCCCCGGCCAGGGCGAGCTCGACGCAGACGGCCCGCGCCGCGCCGCCGGCGCCCAGGACCACGACCTTCTTGCCCGCGGGCGAGATGCCGGCGTCGCGCAGGGCGATCATGAAGCCCTGGCCGTCCGTGTTCTCGCCGGTGAGCAGGCCGCCGTCGTTGATGATGGTGTTCACCGCGCCGATCAGCCTGGCGCTCGGCGCCAGCTTGTCGATGTACTTGAGCGCCTCGATTTTGTGCGGGATGGTGCAGTTGATGCCGCGGAACTTCATCGCCTTGAGGCCGACGATGGCGTCGCCCAGCTTGCCCGGATCGACGTCGATGGTCAGGAAGCGCCAGTTCTTGAGCCCGAGGGCGCGGAAGGCGGCTTCCTGGATGACGACGCCGGGATTCTCCGCCGCGGGGTGCCCGAAGACGCCGACCAGGTGGTCGAGGTAGTCCTGCTCTTTCATGATTCTTGCTCCTTGGGATGCGCGGCGGCGGCCGCCTGCGTGCCCGCGTTGGCGAAATAGACGGCCCCGATCGCCTGGGCGAACTGGGCCACGGTGAACTCCGGATGGCGCTCGAGCGCCTTCATCAGCGGGGTGTTGGCCATGCCGGTTCCCGCCACGGTCAGGACTAGATCGGGCTTTATGCGCCGGGCCCCTTCCGCAATCAGGTCGAAGCAGGCCCGGTTCTTGACGAGACGCCCGAAGAGGAAGCGTTCGGCCGCGCCCGGCGCGAGGATGTGCTCGGTCTCGAGCGCCGTGACGGCCAGGGATTCGCCGATCTCGCGCCAGATCCTGCGGTTGGTCTCGTCGCCCTCGCGCTCGGGCAGCTTCATCATATGCTCGAGGAAGGCCTTGCGCTGATCGACGGGCTCGGTAGGCACGTACCAGCCCTCGGCGGGGGCGCTTGGCGCGGCTGCGGATGCGGCCGCGACGCCGGTGCCGGCGTTTGCGGCGCCAGCGGCGACGGGAGCGGCACCAGCGGCAATCTGTTCCGCGCCGGCCGCGCCTGCGTCCGCGGCACCCGGCGCGCGCCGCACGATGAATCCCTTGTCCCGCAGCTCGCGAAACAGGTCGGGGCGCTCGGTGGGAAAATACTTCATCGCCAGGCGGAACACGCCCGACTGGCTGCAGTACTTCTGCAGAGTGCCGGGCAGGCCGGTGTTGAAGTTGTTGACGCTGCGGAGATCGTCGGGCTCGTAGGCGCGCTCCGGTCGGCTCCCGAGGTCGATCACGAAATTGTAGACTTCCAGGGGGATGTCGGGGATGGCGCCGGTCTCCGTCACCCAGCCGGTTCCGAGCTCGGTGCCGAGGGTGTGGGCGAACACGCCGCGGGCGACCTCCCCGGCCTTGGGGGAGGCGGCGATCTCGACGGCGGCGGTGAAGGCCGCCATCGGCCCGTCGTTGATGATCCGCACAGCGCCTTCCGGCTTGACCCAGGCCCGGAGCCGCGCGTCGAGCCCGGTGAGCTCGGCGAAGTCGGCCTCGTAGTCGATGTCGGGGTTGCCGCGGATGCCCCGCGTCTTGTACACCTCGCCGCCGACGATCTTGTTCCGGACGACCACGTCGGGGAAGCAGAGGCCGATGCCGTCGAAGCGCGGGGATCCGTCGAAACCCTCGGCGGACAGGGCGGCCAGCGCCTCCGCCATGGCGGCATCGCCGGCTTTCTTGCCCATGGCCGGGGCGAGCAGCGCGAGCAGCGAGGCGCGCCGGTCCTCGGCCATGGGCGCCCGGCGCAGCCAGAGCCTGGCCTGGAGCAGGCGCACGATCAGGAGGATCGGGTCGACCAGCTGGCGCGAGCGGACGAAGCTGGCCGGGAACCAGTCGTATTCCTTGAAGTCGACGACCTCGCCGTCGTCCACCAGCACGGCCTTGATGTCCGTGCCGCCGACGTCGACGCCGCAGAAGGCCTTGCCTTCGAGGCCGGCCGCGCAGCGGCGGAAGGCGGAGAGACTGTCGCCCGCGTCCGAGAGCGCGGAGTGCGCGGAAACCGCGGCGGCCGCCGCCTGCCGCGCGACCTCCGCGGGCAGCCTCGAGAGCGGCTCGACGCTGAACCTGAAGGGCGGCTCGCCGGGATAAATCGCCGCGATCATCCTGTCCAGCACGTTGATCGCCCTGCCGTAGCCCCTGCGCTGGGCGCGCGGCATGGCCACGCAGAAAGCCCCGCTCAAGCTCTCGGCCAGCGCGACGGCTCCGCGCGAGTCCGAATCCGCGTAGACAATCATCTCACGGGCGCCGGCGCTGGACAGAATGTTGTAGACTTCCGCGTCTACGTACTCGTAGACGAATGCTCTCTCACGCTCGGAACAGCGGTCCAGCCTCGGCAGCGCGAGCTCCCAGGCCTTCTCGTCCCCGTCGCCCAAGGGCTTAACGGCCAGGACGAGGCGGTCGCGCTCCCCTTCGGGCAGCGCGACGAACTCCTCGCGGACCCGGTTGATGTAGACCGGCCTGCCCGCCTCCGCATCGGCGATCATCCCCCTCACGCTCATAGCCTATGCTCCCGGACCGCTTCCAACACCTCGGCCTCGAGCATCCCATAGAAAATCTCGAGTTCCGGCGCGCCCAGCGGCGCCATGTTCTGGAAGAACCCCTCGTCGCGGTTCATCAGCAGGTACTTGCTCTCGGCCAGGGGGTTGAAGTTGATGAGCTCGACCCGCCCGCCGGGATTGTGCTCCCGGACGAAGCGGGCGATCGCCCCGACGTTCTCCCGAGTCGCGGTCACCCGCGGTATCATCGGAATCCTCGTCAGCAGGTCCCGCCCGAGCCTTCGCGCCTGGACCGCCAGCTTTCCGTAATTCTCCCGGATCAGCTCGTTGCCCTGGCCGGTGTATTCCCGGTGCTGGCCCGAATCGGCGAGCTTCAGGTCGACGATGAAGAGGTCCGTCGCCGGGAGGAATTCCTCCACCGTCTCCCAGGGGCCCTGGAGGCAGGTCTCGATCGCCGTGTGGACGCCCGCCTCCTTGCAGCGGCGCAGTATCTCCAGCGCGAAGGCGGATTGGACGAGGGGATCGCCGCCCGAAATGGTGACGCCGCCCCCCGATTCATCGTAGAAGGGCTTGTCGCGCAGCAGGGTCGCCACAGCCTCGTCGCTCGACAGGCGCCTGCCGTCGAAGGACAGCGCCGCCGTCGGACAGGCCTGGACGCAGCGGCCGCATTTCGTGCAGCGCTGCCGGTTGATCCAGATGAAGGTCTCGCCCTCCTCGTCGGCGTGCAGCGCGTTCTCGGGACAGGCTTCCAGGCAGGCGCGGCAGCGTATGCACTGTCGCGGGAAATACCAGAGGTCCACCGAATTCTCCACGCCCTCGGGGTTGTGGCACCAGGCGCAGCGCAGGGCGCAGCCCTTCAGGAAGAGCGTGGAGCGGATGCCGTCGCCGTCGTGGATCGTGAAGCGCTTGATATCGATGATGTTCCCGTCCATCAGAGGTTCCCGTAGCTCGTTCTGGCTATGATCTCATCCTGAAGGTCGTTGGCCAGCTCGACGAAATAGGCGGTGTAGCCCGCCACGCGCACCGTGAGGCCGCGCCACTCCTCGGGGTTGGCCTTCGCGGCCAGGAGATCCTCCTTGCGCACGACGTTGAACTGCACGTGGTTGATATGGAGCCGCACGAAGGTGCGCAGCAGGCCCGCGAACTTGGCGATGCCCTCCTCGGTGCGGAAGAATTCAGGCAGGAACTTCAGGTTGAGCAGGGTGCCGTTGCTGCCGTCCGCCGCGTCGATCCTGGAGACCGAGCGCAGCAGGGCCGTGGGGCCGGCGCGGTCGCGGCCGTACATCGCCGACATGCCGCCGTCCGCCAGGGGATCCTTGGCCTTGCGGCCGTCCAGGGAGGCGCCGACGTTCTGCCCCATCGGGACGTGGGCCGACACCGTGTAGAGCCCCGCGTGGTAGGGGCCGCCGCGCGCGTTCGTGTAGGCGGTCAGCTTCTTGGCGAAGTAGTCCACCCACTTTGCCGCGATCGCGTCCACCCACTCGATGTCGTTGCCGTATTTCGGCGCCTTGTTGATGAGCCGCTGACGGAGAGGCTCCGCGCCCTCGAAATTAGCCCGCAGGGCGGCGAGCAGGTCCTCGGCACGCAGGCTTTTCTCCTCGTAGACGCACTGCTTGGCGGCGGCCAGGCAGTCCGCCACGTTGGCCACCTGGATGGCCTGGATGCCCGACAGGTTGTAGCGCGCCCCGCCGGCGGTGACATCGAGCGCCTTCTCGGCGCAGCCGTCGATCACCGACGACAGGAAGGGCGAGGGCAGGAGCTCGGCGTGGAGGCGGTCCACGAAGTCGCAGGCCGCGATCATGCGCTCAACGAAGTGGTCCATCTGGCGCCTGAAGGCGTCCTCGAGGCTCTCGTAGGTCGGATAGTCGCCGAAGGAGCCCAGGTCCAGCCCTATTTTCTTGCCGGAGAGGAGGCAGACGCCGTTGTTGAGCGTCAGCTCCAGCGCCTTGACCATGTTGAACATGGCCGCGTCGCTCCAACCCAGGTTGTTGCCCTGCGTGGTCAGCTCGACGCAGCCCACGATCGCGTAGTCAAGGGCGTCCTCATGCGAAAATCCGCGCGCTTCGAGGGCCGGGACGATGCTCTCGTCGTTGAAGATCTGGGGCATGCCCGAGCCCAGGCCGATCACCCGGGAGCATTCCCGCACGAATTCCTCCGACGATTTGCCGGAGAGCCGTGCCGAGAGGTTGGGCTGGGGCAGGCCGATGTGCTCCTGGGCCTTCAGGAAGAGGTAGCTCAGCTCGTTCGAGGCGTCCTCGCCATCGGACGTCAGGCCGCCGATGGCGAGGTTGAAGCCTATGGGAAAGCCCGCGAAGTAGCGGGCGCTGCCCGAGCTGCGCAGGTAGACGATCTGGTTGAACTTGAGCCAGAGCGCCTCGATGATCTCCAGGGCCCGGGATCGGTCGAGGACGCCCGCGGCGAGATCCTTTTCGTAGTAGGGGAGGAGGTACTGGTCGGCCCTGCCCGGCGAGAAGGAGGAGGCGTTCGATTCCAGCTGCAGGAGGGTGAAGAGGAACCACATGGATTGGACCGCGTCGTGGAAGCTCTCGGGCGGCGCTTCGGCCAGCCGCGCGCAGCGGGCCGCGACATCCAGCAGGTTCGCGGACTCGTCGGCGGAGCCGGCGCGGCCCGCCATGTCGGCCGCCAGCGCCGCATACCGCCGCATGAAGTCCATGGCCCCCTCGAGCGCTATCGCGACGCCGCGGTAGAAGGACGCGGCCTCAGCCGGCGCGCCCCGCTCCCGCGCGAGGATGTCGTCGCGCAGGCCCTTTGGCCCGAGGGCCAGCCAGCGCTTCACGTCCGGGCAGATGTGGCCCTGCGCGTGGTCGGTCTGGTTGATCTTGACCACCTTGCCGATCGCCGCGATCTCGCCGCCGATCGCCGCCTTGACCTTGTCCTCGAGGGACTTGCCCTTCCAGAAGGGCAGGATGTCCTGGCGGAATTCGGCGACATCCTCCGGCCGCACGTTGAACTTGTCCTGCGGCCGGTTCGGCAGGTTCTCGATCTCGTCGTCCACCCAGGAGATGCCCGC
>JAJTBU010000019.1 GCA_021286735.1 bacterium | reverse complement strand
CGGTCAAAGCTCCTAAAAGACCGGCAATCCGGGCTTTCGCACATTCTACCATTGACGGAGGACAAATTCTACCATACTCTATCAGTCAGGAACCAAAAATGAACAATAATGCACTCGATTCACTCACTACCGATTACAACATCGTCGGCGACGACGCCTTCGACAGGCTGCCGGAAGTCTGCGCCGCGCTTTTCGGAGGCAGAAGCATCCTCGTCGTCAGCGACGAGAGGATATGGGCCCACGAAGGCGCCAGGCTGGAGGCCGCCCTGGCCGGCAAGGTCGCCTATCGGCTCAGCTTGCTGCCGGGAACGCCGGCGCCCTACGCCGACGACAACCTCGTCGCCGCGATCAAGGAACTCATCGCCGGCCAAGCCGCGCTCGCTTTCGGCGCGGGCTCCATCAACGACGTGGTGAAGCGCGCCGCCTACGAGCTCGGCCAGCAATATATCTGCGTGCCGACCGCGCCCTCGGTGGACGGCTACGCCTCCTACGGCGCGGCGATCACGGTGAAGGGATTCAAGATGACCCTCGACTGTCCCGCGCCGAAAGCCATCGTCGCGGACAGCGGCATACTGGCCCGCGCGCCCGCCGAGCTCCGCGCCGCCGGCTACGGCGACCTGGTCGCCAAGATCGCCGGCGGCGTCGACTGGATGGCCGCCGACGCGGGGGGGCTGGAGCCGATCCATCCCGTGATCTGGGACATGGTGCAGCCCTGGGCCATGGAGGTCTACGGCAGGTCGCGCGAGATACGCTCGGGCGACAGCGCGGCGATCTCGACCCTCTACAGCGGCCTCGTCGCCTCGGGGCTGGCCATGCAGCGCTACCGCGACTCGCGCCCGGCCTCCGGCGCCGAGCATCTTCTGAGCCACGTGTGGGAGATGGAGCATCTCTGCGTCGACGGAGCTCCGGTCTCGCACGGCTTCAAAGTCGCCATCGGCACGATTGCCTCGACGATCTTCCAGCGCGCGCTCTTCTCCAAGAGCGCGGGGGAGCTGGCGGCGGCCGCCGCCGCTTCTGGCGGCGACATCCTCGAGCGGCGCCTGGCGGCGGCCGCGGACCTCCTGGCAGGAAGCCCCGTCCTCCAGCCGACGATCGAGTCCGTGCGCGCCAAGACGCCCCGCGGCGAGGCGCTCGCGGCGCGCCGCGCCGCCTATCTCGCCGCCTGGGATTCCCTTCGGGAAAAGGCCCTCGCCAGGCTTCCCGAGCCGGCCGTCCTCGCGGCGCGCATGGCCGAGGCCGGCTGCCCGAGCGCCCTCGCGGAGATCAACCTCGACAAAGAGGGCCTGCTGCGGGGCTTCCGTATCGCCAAGCTCATCCGCAGGCGCTTCACCACCCTCGACCTGGCCGACGAGTTCGGCGTCTTCGAGGAATTGGCCGAGCGCGCGGCGTCGTGGGACTTACATTGATCGGCCAACGTGGTATAGGGTGGTTATTGGGTCGTTCGGGAGGCGTCGCGCATGAAAAGCCAGAGTGGTATCCCCGCCAAGCGGCAGAACCAGATTTATCAGCTCCTCAAGGATAAGGGCATCGTCCAGGTCGGGGAGCTCGCCGCCCTTCTCGATGTCGCCGAAATGACGGTCAGGCGCGACCTGGAAGCCCTCGAGAAGAGGGGGCTCGCCGAACGCACCCACGGCGGGGCGATCTTCAACGACCACATGAGGGCCGAGCCGCACATCGCCCAGAAACGGGCGGTGCACCGCGAGGAGAAGGCCGCGATAGGCGCCCTCGCCGCCACGCTGATCGAGCCGGGCGACACGGTCTTCGTCAATTCGGGCTCGACGACGCTCCCCTGGGCGCCGATCGAGGTGCCCTCCACCCATGTGGAGGTCATCATGATCGGCGGCGAGCTGCGCCGCGAATCCTTCTCAATCGTCGGCGACAGCGCCACGCAGATGGTGCGCCAGGTCTTCGCCACCAAGGCCGTGCTCGGCGTGGACGGCATCAGCGCCCTCCACGGCGTCACGAACCCAATCCAGGCCGAGGCCGGTTTGAATCGCCTCATGATCGAGCAGACTCACGGCGAAGTGATCATCGTGGCCGATTCGAGCAAGATCGGCAGGATCTCGAATTTCCTCACCGCGCCGATCAGCGCGATCGACACCATCGTCACGGACGACGGCATCGACCCCGACTACCTGGAGGAGCTGCGGCGCCAGGACGTCCGCGTGCTGATAGCCCCCGCCGTCAAGGGTTGATCGCGGCGTTCACTCCATCTCGATCATCACCTTCATGGCCCTGTCCTTCTGCTCCTCGATGAGCTTGTAGGCATCGAGGTAGCGGTCAAAGGGAATCCTGTGCGTGATGAGGGACTCGAACTCGATCAGTCCGGCGCTCGCCAGCCTGAGCGCCTTGGCGGCGTCGACGACGAAGTAGTCGCTCGCCATGCCGGTGGTCTGAAATCCCATAACTTTCAGCGATTCGCAGTCGTTGTACATGCCGTGCGTGCAGGGATAGCAGGTGCCGCAGACCACCTGCGGCTGCACGGTCACGAGATCGCCCACCGCGACATTGGTCACTCCAGCGCCCGGCTCCTCCACGACCGCGGAGACTTCGTGACCCTGCACGACCGGATAGCTCATGTACGGGTGCTTGCCGTGGTAGACGTGGATGTCCGAGCCGCACACGCCGATCGCCTTCATCTTTATCTTGATCTGCCAAAGGCCTACCGCGGCACAGGAACGTCGCGATATTCGATCTCGCCCGGTTTAGTCATCACCGCCTGTCTCATCTCTTCCTTTCCCCTTCGAACATGGTCTTGAGGAAGGCGAGCGATCCGCGCGCCTCTTCGTCGAGTTTTTCAGCGTCGGCGCCGTCCGAGAGATCGCGCCAGACGCGGATATCCCTGCCGACCTGGCCACCGGTCAGCACGAACGGCTCCATCACCACGGTGCCGCCGTATCCGATATCGCGCAACGTCTGGCCGATCGCCGCCCAGGGCATGCGCCCCTCGGCGCGGGGCGGCCTGCGGTTGCACTCGCCCACATGGACGTGTCCGAGGCTCGGCCCGGCGGTGCGGATAGCTTCCTCGAAGCTGTCTTCCTCGAAATTCATGTGGTAGGTGTCCAGCATCACCTTCACGTTCGGCTCGCCCACCGCCTCGACATAGGCGCGGCCCTCGGCGGCGGTGTTGAGGAGATAGCCCTCGTGCCGGTTCAGCACTTCCATGCAGAGCGTGACGCCATGATCCTCGGCGAGCGCCGCCAACCGCCTCATGCCCGCGACGCTCCGCTCCAAGTCGGCCGGCTTGTCCACGGGCTTTGCGTAGTCCACAGGCCAATAGGAATAGAGTCCGCCGCCCACCTGCGTGACGCCCAGCGCCTGAAGCACGGGGAATGTCTTCGACCAGAAATCGAAGCAGTTGGCCACGACGGCCGGATCGGCCGAGGCTATATTTTCGATGGCGCGGGGTCCGTAGCCGCCCGTCAGCGCGATCCCCGCGTCGTCGGCGGCGGCCCTGAGTGTCTTCTGGCACGCCGCAGGCATCTCGGCCAGCGATGCGCAGGAAATCTCGAGAATATCGAAGCCGAGGCGGGCCGCCCGCCCGATATAGGGCAGATAGTCGACGCCCCACTGCTTTTCCCAGTACGCGTAATAGATGCCGTATCTCATTTCGCCTCCCGAATGGCTCGGCCGCGCTGCGGCGCGCGTCGCGGCAGCACGATGTCGCTCAACCTTTTGCGATGTGTCAATTTCAGGCACGGCCAATCTCGGCGAGCGAGGAGACGAGGGTCGTCTCGGCGCCGGGGGCGAGGGCGGCGAAACCGCTCTCTTCCGGCGGCAGGGGCGAGTTCGGCGCGTCGATGGTCCAGGTCTGGGGCTCGGGGCAGATGAAGCCCTTGTCGCCGCCCTGATTCCACAGGGTCCAGAAGAGGCAGCGCGGGTCGGTCCTGTAGACGAGGGCGCGGCCCGAGGGCAGGTGGGTGAGGCGGGCCTCGCCCGGCGCGGCTGCCGGAGAGCCCGGCGCCACGCCGCGGAGGTGGCAGGAAACCGCCGCGCCCTGCGGCGGCAAGCCGTCGCCGCGCAGCGCCCGCAGAAGTTCGTTGTCGGCGATCTCGTCCCCGGCGGGGAGGAAGCGTTCCGGATCCAGGGGTATCTGGCGGGAGACGGTCAGGCGGAGGCGATAGTCCACGGCCCGCGAGCCGGGCAGGAAGGCCGCGTTGAAGGCCGTGTGGAAGCCGAGGCCGAGCGGCATGTCCGTCTCGCCCAGGTTTTTCACGCTGAGGCGCTGAACGAGGCCTTCCGGGCCGAGCGAATACGCCAGGCTCACGCGGAAGGCGTGGGGAAAGCTCGAGTAAGGAGCCTCGGCCGAGGCTTCGTAGGAGAAGATCGCCTCGCAGGCGTCGCCTGCGGCGCGCTCGTCGGCGAGAACGAAGGGCGTGCCCGAGAGGAAACCGTGGATGTGGTTGCCGCGCTCGGGTTCGTTGATCGGCAGCCGATAGTCCCGGCCCTGGAAGCGGTACGCGCCGTCGCGGACGCGGTTGGGAGGAAAGAGGAGGGGCATGCCGTAGATGTTGCGCTCGCTTCGAAAAGTGTCGAAGGAAGGGGGAATCCGCAGAAAGGAGGCGCCGTCCCGCTCGAGGAGGAAGCAGTTCGCCCCCAGATCGGGGCAGATCGCCGCGACGTAGCCCCCCGCCTCGAGACGAACCGCGGGGATATCGCCGACCATCGCCTTGGTGATGCCCGCCGCGCCCAAAACGCCCTTGCCCATGTCCTGCCCCCATGATGCGACCGCGCCGGCGGAGAGCCGGCATTCCCTCCATAAGAATGGAAAACGCCGGCGAGCGCAAGGGTGGCCGCGAGAGAAGCGCGGCCGCGGCGGGCATCACCCTCCCCCTGTTTGACAGCAGGTCTTTCCGGCCTTACAATGCGCCAACCCATCGAGCCCGGAGGTGGCCATGTCGCGGAACGCGCTTGAGAATATCGTATTAGGCATCGATTACGGAACGGATTCCTGCCGCGCCGTCCTGATAGACGCGAAGGACGGCCGCGAGGTCGCCTCCGCAGTAGCGCCCTACCCGCGCTGGGCGGAAGGCCGCTACTGCAACCCGGCCAGGAACCGTTTCAGGCAGCATCCCCTGGACTACACCGAATCGCTGACGGCCGTGATGGGCTCGCTCGCGGCCGCGGCCGGCCCCGGGGCGCTCGCCGCCGTCAGGGGCATAGCCATCGACACCACGGGCTCGACCCCCTGCGCGGTCGACGCCTCCGGCGTCCCCCTCGCCCTCTCCCCCGAATTCGCCGACGATCCCGACGCCATGTTCATCCTCTGGAAGGACCACAGCGCCGTGGAGGAGGCCGCCGCCATCAACCGCGAGGCCAAGGCCTGGGGCGGCGAGGACTATACGAAATACGAGGGCGGCATCTATTCATCCGAATGGTTCTGGGCCAAGGTAATGCACGTCTTCGCGGCAAATCCCAAAGTGGGGAAGGCCGCCTATTCCTTCGTCGAGCACTGCGACTGGATGCCCGCCCTCCTCTGCGGCAGCCAGGCCGTCGACACGCTCAAGCGGAGCCGCTGCGCCATGGGGCACAAGGCCATGTGGCACGCCGCCTTCGGAGGCTACCCTTCTGACGCCTTCCTCGCCCGCCTGAATCCGGAGCTGCCGCGCATCCGCGACACCCTGGGCTCGGAGACCTGGACCAGCGACCGCGCCTGCGGGACCCTGTCCCGCGAGTGGGCCGAAAAGCTCCGCCTGCCCGAAGGCATCCACGTGGCCGTCGGCGCCTACGACGCCCACATGGGCGCGGCCGGCGGCGGCGTTCGCGAGGGCGTCCTCGTCAAGGTCATGGGCACCAGCACCTGCGACATGACCGTCAGCCCCCTTCCCGCCGGCGACGAGCGCCTGGTCCGCGGCATCTGCGGCCAGGTGGACGGTTCGATCATCCCCGCCATGCTCGCCTACGAAGCCGGGCAGAGCGCCTTCGGCGACGTCTTCGCCTGGTTCAAGCGCCTGCTCTCCTGGCCGCTCGCGGCCGTCCTTCCCGGCGCCCGCGGCGCCGAGGAGGCGGCGAAGGCCCGCCTGGCCGCGGAGATATCCGACGGCATGATGGCCGCCCTCGAAAAGGAAGCCGCCGCCCTGGACCTCGACACCTCATCCGCCCTCGCCCTCGACTGGCTCAACGGCCGAAGGACCCCCGACGCCAACCAGCTCCTGACGGGTGCCATCGCGGGGCTCACCCTCGGCACAACGGCTCCCATGCTCTACCGCGCCCTCATCGAGGGCACCGCCTTCGGCGCCCGGGCCATCGTCGAGCGCTTCAGGCAGGAAGGCGTGGCGATCGACCGCATCGTCGCCATCGGCGGCGTGGCCAAAAAATCGCCCCTCGTGATGCAGATCGTGGCCGACGTGCTCGGCATGCCCATCGACATCGCCTCCGGCGACCAACCGGTCGCCCTCGGCGCGGCCATGTTCGCGGCCGTGGTCGCCGGCATCTACCCCAGCGTGCCGGAAGCGCAGAGGCGAATGCTCTCCCCGACCGAGCGCACGGTCGAGCCGAACCCGGACCGCGCCGAACGCTACGGCGCGCGCTACCGGAAATACCTCGCCCTCGGCGCCTTCGTCGAAAGGGAGTTCGCATGACCACGCCCCGCACGAATACCCTCGGACGCTACGAATTCTGGTTCGTCGTCGGCAGCCAGAACCTCTATGGCCCCCAGGTCCTCGCCGCGGTCGAGGAGCACGCGCGCGCCATGGCCGCCGGCCTCGCCAACGACCCGACCCTCCCCTCGCCCTTCGTCTTCAAGAAGGTCGCCCGCGACTCGAACGACATCCTCGCGATTTTCCGCGAGGCCAATGCCTCGCCAGCCTGCGCGGGCGTGATCACCTGGATGCACACCTTCTCGCCTTCCAAGATGTGGATCGCCGGGCTCGCGCTCAACCGCAAGCCCCTCCTGCACCTGCACACCCAGTTCAACCGCGACATCCCCTGGGCCACCATCGACATGGACTTCATGAACCTGAACCAGTCCGCCCACGGCGACCGGGAGCACGGCTTCATCGCCTCGCGCATGAACCTGGCGCGCAAGGTCGTGGTCGGCCACTGGCGGGACCCCGAGGTCAGGGACAGGATCGGCGCCTGGATGCGCGCCGCCTGCGCCTTCGCCGATGGGCAGGAGAAAAAAGTCGTGCGCTTCGGCGACAACATGCGCGAGGTCGCTGTCACCGAGGGCAACAAGGTATCGGCGCTGATGCGGCTCGGCTGGACGGTCGACGGCTACGGCATCCGCGAACTCGAGCGCTCCGTGGCGGGCGCATCCGACGCCGAGGTCGACGCGACGATCGCCGCCTACCGGGAGCGCTACGCCTTCGCGCCCGAGGTCGAGGCCGACCCAGCCGCCCTGGCCGCCGTGCGGGAGCAGGCGCGGATCGAGGCCGGCATCAGGGCCTTTCTCGAAGAGCGCGGCGCGGGCGCCTTCACCACCACCTTCGAGGATCTGGGCGCCCTGCCCCAGCTCCCCGGCCTCGCCGCCCAGGACCTCATGCGCGATGGCTACGGCTTCGGCGCCGAGGGCGACTGGAAGACCGCGGCCCTGGTCCGCGCCATGAAAGTGATGGGCGAGGGCCTGCCCGGCGGCACCTCCTTCATGGAGGACTACACGTACAATTTCGAGCCCGGAAACGAACTCGTCCTCGGCGCCCACATGCTCGAGGTATGCCCCAGCATCGCCGACGCCCGCCCCCGGATCGAGGTTCACCCCCTCGGCATCGGCGGCAAGGCCGATCCCGCCCGCCTCGTCTTCGAGGCCGGCGCCGGCCCGGCGGTGGTCGCCACCATGCTCGAAATGGGCGGCGGCTACAGGCTCCTTTCCAATCTCGTCGACGCCGTCGCCCTGCCCGAGCCCATGCCGAAGCTCCCGGTCGCCCGGGCGCTCTGGAAACCGCGGCCCTCGCTCAAGGCTTCGGCGCGGCTCTGGATCCTCGCCGGCGGCGCCCACCACACCGGCTATTCCAGCCAGGTCACGCCCGAGATGCTCGAGGACTACGCCAGGATCACCGGGGTCGAGTACGCCGAGATCGGCGGCGGAATCGATCCGCGCGCGCTCGAGGACAGACTCTGCGGGAACTGGGGAAGCCGATGATCTCGCCGCGCTACCGCCGCCTCGCCGAGGAGGCTCTCGAGGCCAACCTCGGCATTCCGAAGCTCGGCCTCGCCATCCTCACCTGGGGCAACGCCTCGGCGGCCGACTCGGGCCTGGGCGCCTTCGCCATCAAGCCCTCGGGCGTCGCCTACGAGGATCTTACCGTCGACTCCATGGTGATCGTCGACTTCGAGGGCGCGGTCGTGGAAGGCTCGCTCAATCCATCCTCCGACACGCCGACCCACGCGGCCCTCTACCGGGCATGGACGGACGTCGGGGGGATCGTGCACACGCACTCGCCCTTCGCGACCTCCTGGGCCCAGGCCTGCTCGCCCGTGCCGGTCTTCGGCACCACGCACGCCGACCAGAGCGCCGAGCCCATTCCCTGCACGCCCTACCTTTCGGAGGCGGCGGTGCGGGGCGATTACGAGACTGAGACTGGAAATACAATCGTGGAGACGCTGGCGAAGCTCGGGCTCTCGCCCAAGGACGCGCCGATGATCCTCGTCGCGGGGCACGGACCCTTCGCCTGGGGAGCCTCGGCCGGGAAGGCGCTGCACAACGCCGCGACCCTCGAGGAACTCTGCAAGATGGCGCTCTGCACCCGCGTCATCGCGCCTGGGCAGGCGCCCCTGCCGGCCTACATCGTCGACAAGCACTGGGAGCGCAAGCACGGCGCCGGCGCCTATTACGGCCAGAAGGGGAAATAGAGGCGGAACGCCGGCGCGGGGGCGGCCGCGGGGCCGCCGCGCGTTGTCTGTCCAACCGAGAGGCCGCCGAAGGCGGCGGCCCCCTTTCGGAGCCGCGCTCCCCCGCCCTAGAACTTCTCCTGGGCCGTCCTGGCGATGATCTCCTCCTGGTGGTGGATGTCCAGGTCGACGAAGTAGTCGCTGTAGCCCGCCACGCGCACGAGGAGGTTGCGGTACTCGTCGGGATGGGCCTGCGCCTTTCTGAGCGTGGCCGTGTCGACCACGTTGAACTGCACGTGGTGCCCGCCCAGGGCGAAATAACCGCGCACGAGGCTCGAGAGCGCCTCCACGCCGCGCTCGCCGGCGAGGGTCGAGGGCAGGAAGCGCTGGTTCAGCAGGGTTCCGCCCGTCCTCGCCTGGTCCATCTTCGCTACCGACTTCATCACCGCGGTGGGGCCGCGCCTGTCCGCCCCGTGCGAGGGCGAGGAGCCGTCGGACTCGGGCAGATGGGCGAGCCGGCCGTTGGGCGTGGCGCCGAGCTTTTTGCCGAAATAGATGTGGCAGGTGGTGGAGAGCATGTTCACCCGGTAGGTCGGCCCGCGCAGGCTTCTCCGTCCCTCGATGGCGGCGATCTCCGAGGCGAAGACGCGGCGCATCAGAGAGTCCGCGGCCTCGTCGTCGTTCCCGTAGAATGGCACCGAGGCGAGGATCTCCCGCCTGAGCGCCTCATGGCCCTGCCAGTCGGCGGCCAGCGCGGTCATCAGCTCGCCCATCGCCAGGCGCTTTTCGTCGTAGACCATTTTCTTCAAGACCGAGAGGCTGTCGGTGACGGTGCCGATGCCGCAGCACTGGATGTAGTCGGTGTTGTAGCGCGCGCCGCCGGAGTAGTAGTCCTTGCCATTCGCGATGCAGTCGGCGACCACTACCGACAGATAGGGCGCGGGCACGCTCTCGGCGTAGATGCGCGCCAGCTTGTTGTCCACCCGGATTTTCCAGTCCACCGCGTTGCGGAGCTGGGCTTCGAAAGCCGCGTAGAGCACCTCGAAGTCGCGGAAGGACTCCGCCGCGCCCGTCGCCGGACCGACGCGCCTGCCCGTCAGGGGATCGACGCCGTCGTTCATCGCCAGCTCGAGTATCTTGGGGACGTTGAGGTAGCCGTGGAGGATGTAGGCCTCCTTGCCGAAGCAGCCCGTCTCCACACAGCCCGAAGTGCCGCCGCCGCGGGCGTCCTCCAATGTCTTGCCGGTGTTCAGCTGCTCGCGGACGATGAGGTCGGCGTTGAAGAAGCTAGGATAGCCCGCGCCCTTGCGCGAGACGGCGGCCGCCTGTCTCAGAAAGGGTTCCGCGGTGACGGCGGCGACGTGGACGCTGGGCTGGGGCTGGAGGAGATGGAGCTCGTCCAGCGCCTCGAGGAGGATGGAGGAGACTTCGCCGGCGGCGTCGCCGCCCTCGGCGTTTACGCCGCCCAGGCTTATCTGCGTGAAGTCGTTGTAGGTGCCGCTCTCGGCCGCGGTCACGCCCACCTTGGGCGGCGCGGGCGTGTTGTTCACTTTGATGCAGAAGCAGGACAGGTATTCCTTGGCCTTCTCGCGGTCGATCCGGCCCTCGACCAGGTCGCGGCGGTAGAAGGGCTCCAGGTGGCGGTCGAAGTGGCCTGGGCTCATCGCGTCCCAGCCGTTCAGCTCGGTGATCGTCCCCAGGTGGGTGAACCAGTAGGTCTGGACCGCCTCGCGGAAGCTGCGCGGCGCCCGGGCGGGCACGCGGCGGCACACCTCGGCGATCTCGGCCAGCTCGGCGCGGCGCGCAAGGTCCGGCTCGGCGGCGGCCATGAACTCGGCCAACGCCGCGTGCCGCTCGGCGAAGATGATGGCCGCCTCGCAGGCGATGTCCATGGCGGAGAGCTCCTGGGACTTGTCGTAGGCTTCGGGATCGGCCTCCCAGTCGAGGGCGGCGAGCGAGGCCGCTATCTCGGCGCGGAAATCTTCGAGGCCCTTCTCGTAGATGGCGCCGTCCAAGGCGGTGTGGCCCGCCGCGCGCTGCTCCATGAACTCGGTGAAGACGCCGGCCGAGTAGGCCGCGTGCCACTCGGGCGGGAGGGCGGGGAAGAGCTGGTCCCGCATCGATCGCGGACGCAGCGGCCGCGCCAGTAGGGCTCGACCTCGCGGGCGTAGCGGGCGATGTCCTCCTCGCCGACGGAGTAACCGGTCATTGGACGGGTGCCCAGGATGCGCAGGTCCTCGCTCGTGTGGCAGGTGAGCTCTGGAAAGGTCGAGACGGCCTTGGGCCCGGGCCCGCGCTCGCCGACGATCAGCTCGTCCGGGCCGATGTAGACGGACTTCTTCGCGCAGAGCTCGCGGAAGGCCATGGCGCGGAGCACCGGCGCCGAATATTTTCCCGCGTTTTCGCGGTAGAACGCGGTCAGGATGAGGGCCCGCTCTATGGAGATGCTCGGCCTCGCCTCGAAGCTCCTCTGCCTGAGCCTGGCGATTCTCTCGTTCATGTCAGCCTCCGATCCGGACGCGCACGCCGCGCCCCGTCAGCATCGATTCGCAGCGGGCGACCGCTTCGGCTTCCGGGGCCTTCGCCCCGGCGAGCCGGTAGGGCATGCGCCGCTTTCTGTACTTGTCTTCGGCGTCGCCGTGGTAGGGCAGGAGGTCCACGCCCAAACCAAGCCCGGCCGCCAGGTCGGCGAGGACCGTCATCTCCGCCTCGCCGTCGTTCACGCCGGGGATGAGGGGCCGCCTGATGATCACCGGGATTCCTGCGGCGGCGGCGCTCCTCAGGTTGCGCAGGATGGGCGCCAGGTCGGCCCCGGTCCAGGCGCGGTGCGCATCGGGATCGAGGAGCTTCACGTCGAAGAGGAGGAGGTCCGCCTGTCCGGCGACGAGCCCGAAGGCCTCCTCGGAAGCGAAGCCCGAGGTCTCCACCGCGCGGTGCAGGCCGGCGGCGCCGCAGGCGGCCAGAAAAGAGGCCGAAAAATCAGGCTGGGCGAGGGGTTCCCCGCCCGACAGGGTGACGCCGCCGCCGCTCGACTCGTAGAAGGCGCGGTCGGCGAGCGCCTCGGAGAGGAGGGCGTCCACGCCCCAGGGCGCGCCCACCGCCTCGCGGGCGCCGACTGGGCAGGCCGCCGCGCAGGCCTGGCAGCCGGGCGGGCAATCGCCGTCGGGGAAGGGTGCGACGTGCGGGGTGCCGGCGGCCTGCGGCATCTCGGCCGCGCCGACGGCCATTGCCGCCGCGGCGCCAGCCGCAGCATCGTCGCCCGCGGAGATCCGCGGGCAGGCCGCGGCGCAGCGGCCGCAGCCGACGCACCTGTCCGGCCGGAAGAACGCTTCCGCAGCGGCGCCCATCCCCTCGGGATTGTGGCACCAAGCGCAGGCGAGCGGGCAGCCCTTCAGGAAGACGACCGTGCGTATGCCCGGCCCGTCGTGGAGGGAGAAGCGCGCGATGTTGAAAATCCGTCCCGTCGTTTCCATGACCTAGGCCTCGTCCCGTCCGGGAAGCTCGTAGTAGCGTCGGATGAAATGCTCCTGCACGCGGAAGGACCAGTGCACGTCGCGCACGAACTCGGCGGCGGCGCGGAAATCGCCCGCGTCCAGGCGCTCGACGATTTGCGCGTGCTCGATCACCGAGGCCCGCTCCCATTCGGTCAGAAGTCCCTTCTTTTTCGGGAAATCGTAGAGCCGCTTCTTGGCGAGATCGATCGTGCGCAGCAGCGTCGCGTTCCGCGAACAGGCGAGGAAGGCGCCGTGGAATTCAAGATTGAGCCGGTAGAAACCGTCCCAGTCCTCGCCGTCCAGGGCGCGCGACATGCCCGCGTTCAGCTCGGCCATGCGCGCGACCGCCTCGGGCGCGAGCTTTTCCCGGGCCTGGAAGAGGACCGAGCCCTCCAGAGAGCCGATTATCTCGTAGAGGTCGCGGATGTCGTCCAGCGAGAGCGCGTTGATGACGATGCGGCTGCGGGGCAGGATCGTGACGAAGCCCTCGGCATCCAGGATGATGAGAGCCTCGCGCAGGGGTGTGCGGCTCACGCCGAGCCTCGAGGCCAGGGCGTCCAGGTCGATGCGCCCGCCCGCCTCGAGCGCCCCGCTGAGGAGTTCGTCGTGGAGGCAGTCGTACACTTGGCCGCGCAGCGACACATAGCGGGGCTGTTCGGACGTCTTCATGCTCGCTCCAATCTGATATATCAGAATGCCTGAAGATACTGTAGCGCCAAAGCCCGAAACCCGCAAGGGGCGGGCGCCGGCCGGTCGACGACGCGAGCGCAAAAAAGGCCGCGCGGGCGAGAACTCTCTCGCCCGCGCGGCCCTGCCGAATGCCGGCGCCGCTCTCCAATGGCTCAGCCCCGAGCGGCGGCCAGCCGTCGGGCTAGTCGCCCCAGCCGCCCTCGGCCGTTCTCAGCCTTTCACCGCGATGTCGACGCTCGGCCGCATCGAAGCGGCGACCGCCAGGGCCTCGTGCACCGGGTGGTCGAGGAATTTCGCCCAGAGCGCCGGATCCTCGCCCCCGCCGGCGGCCCAGATCGGCTCGGCCTGCTGCATGATCAGGTAGTCGTAGCGGGGCGCCCACTTGCGCGCGCCGAGCCTCGCCGTGATGGAGCAGTTGTCGACCATGTAGGCCACGCCCTTGTAGTGCATGAAAGGATTGAGCGAATCCACAGCCTCGATCACCGACTCGTTGACGATCTCGGAATAGGCGTGCCCCATTTCGGCCAGCAGGTCGATCTGCGCCATCATCGCGCCGATGTAGACGCCCGCGGTGAAGGGATCGAGGGGAATGCCGGCGGGGTCGCGCGCCGCGCGCACCTTCTCCCCGACCTTCCACATGTAGGTGCCGTCGATCTTGCCCATGGGCTTCTCGGCGAGCCGCTGCCCAGCGAGGATGACCGAGCGGATCTCGTTGCCCGACGCCACTTCCCTGTAGATCTCGTGGTGGATCTCGTAGCTCGGCGCGTAGGCGGCGCCGTAGGCGCGGCGGAAGGTCGCCTTGCCCTCCTCGGTCAGCGATTCGTAGACGCCGCGGATGCCGCGGTGGCTGATGGTTCCGGAGATCGGGCCGGTCACGCACTCGACGGAGCGCGTGAAGGCCTCTTCCGCCGACACCCCCTCCGCCATGTAGCGGCGGAACAGGAATTCGACGATGCCGTGGACGCCGCCCAGAAGGATGGCGCGCTCGCCGAAAATATCGGATTTGTATTCTTTCTCGAGCGTCGTGCGGAAGGTGAAGGGAGCGCCCAACGCGACCGACCAGGCGAGCGCGTAATCGGTGGCCCTGCCGTCGATATCCTGCTCGACGGCGAAGCTCGTGTTGATGCCCGCGCCGTTGACCGACTTGCCCTGCTCGTAGAGGCGCCTGACCGACGGTCCCATGCCCTTCGGGCAGACGCCGATCACGTTGATGTTCGCGGGGAACTTGTCCTTGTTGATCTGCAGCACGCCCAGGAGGAAGCCGTGCGAGAGGCCCAGCGTGGCGCCCGGCTTGAGCGCCTTGAAAAGGCTGGGATAGAGCTCGGCCTGCGCCGCGTCGGAGATGAGGAGGATGACGAGGTCGGATTCGGAGGCCACCGCCATCGTCTCGCCGAGGGTGCCGTCCTCCTCGCGGAAACCCGCCGCCCGCGCCGCCTGCCAGGAGGGAGAAGCCGGCCTCAGGCCGACCTTGACCTTGATCGGACTCCCTTCGAGCGAATCGCGCAGGTTCTGCGCCTGGGCCGGTCCCTGGCTGCCCCAGCCGAGCACGCCGATCTGCCTGATGCCCTCGAACGCCTTGGGCAGGAGGGGGAAGAGGTGCCTCCCCCCGCGGACGACCCATTCCTCGGCCGGTCCCAGCCTGACCTTCTCCGCCTTGAACACTTTCGACTCAAAACCTTCGCTCATTTAATTCCTCCACGCATTCGGCTTAGGCGCCGCGCCGGTTTCATTCAACGGTCGCCGCTTCGCGGGCGACCTTCACTTCGATCACGTCTACGAGTTTCTCAAGCTGCTTCGCGGCCTTGTCGATGGCGGCCGCCGGACCGCTGGCCACGAGCGTTATGC
>JAJTBU010000352.1 GCA_021286735.1 bacterium | reverse complement strand
GCCGTCCACCACGTCCTTGCCGTAGGCGATGCCCCCTGTGAGGATGATGGCGTCCACCTTGCCGCAAGCGGCCGCGGCCAGGGCGCCGATAGCCTTGCTCACCTGGTAGATGAAGGCCTTGTAGTAGAGGGTGCCCTGGGAGTCGCCCGCGCGGTAGAGCTTTTCGACGTCGCGCATGTCGTTGGTGCCCAGGAAGCTGACCATGCCGCCTGAGCCCGTGATCATGCGCAGCACTTCCTTCTCCGCGTATTTTCCGGAGAAGCAGAGCTTGGCGAGCGTGGAGGCGGGGAGCGTGCCCGAGCGCTCGGGGCTGAAGGGGCCCTCGCCGCTCAGGGCTTGGTTCACGTCCTCGACGAGGCCCGCGCGGTGGAGGCCGACCGACACGCCGCCGCCCATGTGGGCGACGATCAGGGTGAGGTCCTCGTAGCGCTTGCCGACCTGCGCGGCGTAGCGCCTGGCCACGGCCTTGTGGTTGAGCGCGTGAAAGATCGAGACGCGCTGGAAGAGCTTGTGGCCCGAGACCCTGGCTAAATCCGAAAGTTCGTCGACGACGACGGGGTCGGCGATGTAGGCGGGAATGCCCAGGCGCGAGGCGATGTCGTCGGCGATCAGGGCGCCCAGGTTGGAGGCGTGCTCGCCGTACTTCGCCTGGAGGATGTCGGCCTTCATGGCGGCGTTCACCTTGTAGACGCCGGAGGGGATGGGGTGCAGCACGCCGCCCCTGCCCACGACGGCGCCCAGCCGGGCGACATCGAAGCCCTTCTCGGCCAGGACGTCCATGATGGCCCTGCGCCTGAACTCATATTGGGAGGCGATGGAGGGAAAGTCCTTGAGTTCTTCGGAGGAGTGGCTCAGGGATTGGTCGAAGAGCCTTTTCCCGTCTTCGAACACGGCGATCTTGGTGGAGGTCGAGCCAGGGTTAATGACGAGAACGCAGGTGGACATGTGATCCTTCCTTGGTGCCGTTTCACCTGAGTATACCATCGTTTCACTTTTTTACAAGGGGAATTGCGCAAGGAATGAAAGTTGATTTCATAAATTGAAATGATCGGCGCGCCGCGGGCAAAAAAAAGCACGCCCGAAGGCATGCTCTCGTCGACGACGGCGTTGGCGACGGCCGGCCGAAACCGCTGGCGCCGCCGGCGACCGTCCGGAACGCGCCGCGGCGCCAGCGGCCCTAGGCCTGGGTCAGGTGGATGGCGAATCCGCCGGGCGCGTCGGCGAAATAGATGGCCGTGAGCCTCCCCTTGTCGTCGTACTTGGCGGAACCCTCGTCGAGGGCCACGCCGCGGAGCCTGAAGTGGGCGACGGCGCGCTGGAGGTACCTGGTGCGGATGGCGACGTGCCCGTGGGTTCCCCTGCCCGGCTGCTTGAGCGCCTCGACGATGTCGCCGCCGAAGATCGAGCTCTTGCCCTCGCGGTAGCCCAGGCCGAAGAGGTCGCTGTAGGCGCGTGCCACGCCCGCCGCCTGAGCCTCGTCGGGGGTGTTGATGCCGACATGGGCCAGGCCGAAGCCCAGCATGTTGTTGACCGCCTGCCGGGTGAGGGCCGCGATTCCGGCGAAATCGCCTGCCGCGATCAGCTCAGGCTTCACCATCCAGGTGCCGCCGCAGGCGATCACGTTCTTGAGCGAGAGGTATTCGTTGAGGTTCTCTGCGTTCACGCCGCCGGTGGGCATGATCTTGAGGTTGGGATAGGGGCCGGCGACAGCCTTGAGGAATTCCACGCCGCCGGAGGCTTCGGCCGGGAAGAACTTCACGACGTCGAGGCCCAGCTCCATCGCCGCCTCCATGTCGCTGGTGCCGGAGCAGCCGGGCGCCACGGGAACGCCGATCGCCAAGCAGCGCTGGACGACCTTGGGGTTGAAGCCGGGACTCACGATGAACTTGGCGCCCGCGGCGACGGCCCTGTCCACCTGCTCGACCGTGAGCACGGTGCCGGCGCCGACGAGCATGTCGGGCATGGCGGCGCTGATGGCGGCGATGGAGGCCTCGGCCGCCTGGGTGCGGAAGGTGATCTCCGCCAGGGGCAGGCAGCCGTCGCGCAGGGCCCCGGCGAGCGGCAGGGCGTCCTCAGCCCGATCAATCTTGACGACGGGCACGATTCCGAAATCGGATATTCTCTTCAAGAGTTCGTTCATGGCGTTCTTCTTCCTTCCTTGAGCGAGACGGGGGCGTTCTATGCGTGTTTCTCGCCGCTCATTGTAGCAGAGAGCGGCCGCATGG
>JAJTBU010000351.1 GCA_021286735.1 bacterium | reverse complement strand
GCCACTTCCCAGAGCGCTCGATGAAGGTAGCAAATCCGCTACCGCTTTGTCAAGACCTTTTTTCCGTTTCCGCTTTTATTTCAGGCTTTCGATTCTCATCGTCGGCCGCAAGGCGGAAGCTTTTCAAGCACTTGTCTTGGCGCGAGAAGCAACTTACCGGGATTCGACATCGTTGTCAACGGGTTTATCGAAAAAACTGGATAAATCGGCGCTTCCCAACAATCAGAAAGGCCAATAGCATTCGCCTTCTCCGAATTCCCTGTAGCCGCAGGCTTCCGCGACCATCGGCGCCTCGATCTCATCGCAGCTTTCGAGGTCGGCGATAGTGCGCGCGATCTTCATCACCGAATGGCAGGCACGCATCGAGAACCCGAGTTCATCGGCCTTGTCGCGCAGCAGATCGAGGGCTTTCCCTACAGGGGAACAGAAACGACGGACTAGGTCGGGCGAAAGGCGGCTATTGAAGACTCCGCCCCATTCGCGCGACCTTTCCATTTGCCGCCGGACGGCGCTCTCGATGCGTAGCAGCATCTTTCCCTGGTCAGCGGGCTGCGCGCCCACCATGGACGCGACGCCCGGCACCGCGACGGGTATGCGCATATCGATGCGATCGAGAAGAGGTCCGCCGATCTTGCGCCAATAGCGCTGGATTTCGAGCGGCGAGCAGAGGCAGGTCTTGGCGGGGTTCCCCAGATTCCCGCAGGGGCAGGAATTGGCGGCGAGAAGAAGCTGGAAGTCCGCCGGGTACTGGAGCACCCTCCCCGCCCGGACTATGGCGATCGTTCCGCGCTCGAGGGGTTCGCGCAGCGACTGCAGGACATCGCGGCTGAACTCGGGCGTCTCATCGAGGAAGAGCACGCCCCTGTGGGCGAGGCTGATTTCGCCGGGACGCAGGGGCCGGCCGCCTCCGACGAGGCCCTCGAGCGACGCCGAATGGTGGGGGGCGCGCACGGGAGGATAGGTTTTGCCGTTCAGCGGCATGAACCGTTTCCCCCGTAGGGACCAGAGCGCCGCCACTTCCAGCGCCACGCTGTCCTCGAGCGGAGGCAGCAGCGATGGAAACCTGAGAGCCGCCATCGTCTTGCCCGATCCCGGCGGGCCGAAGAGCAGGACGTTGTGCCGCCCGGCGGCGGCGACAAGGAGGGCTCGGATGACTTTATCGTTTCCGCGGTAGTCCGAGAAGTCGAGGCCCGCGCCAGGAAACAGATCGCCGGCATCTTCCGAGGCGAAGATGCTCCCCGAGGGGCCGCCCGCGGGAGCGAGTCCCGCTTGGCCGTCTCCGGCCTTGCCGGCATCCGCTTCGGCGCGCGCGGGGATCTGTGGTGAAGCGCCCTCGCGGATCGCGATCAGTATCCGCTGAAGCTCGCTGATGTGGCCTATCGGATGGATATGGCCGCAGCCAGTCCGCGAAGCCTCGGCCCAGTTGGCCGCCGGCACGATAAAGTCCTCGATTCCGCAGCGCGATGCCCGTAGCAGCGCGGGAAGCGTGCCCCGGACGGGACGGACGCTCCCGTCGAGGGTCAGCTCTCCGAGGGCCAAGACCGCGCGGCCGCAGTCGGGCACCGAGCCTGACGCACCGAGAACTACCGCGGCGATGGGAAGATCATAGAGCGAGCCTTCCTTGGGGAGGTCGGCGGGCGACAAATTGATCAAGACCCTGTCCTGGGGGAATGCGAATCCCGCGTTGCGCACCGCCGCCCGCACGCGCTCGCGCGATTCCCGCACCGACGCCGCCGCGAGCCCGACGATATCGACCGCGGGGATGCCGCGGCGAATATCGACTTCGATCTTCACGAGGTACCCCGCGAAACCCAGGGGTTCATAAGCGAATAGCTCCATGGCGCACCTTCCACCGATACGACGCTTGGCGGCGGCTGCCGTGCTTCACTATACAGAAAAGGGCGCCCGTCCTTATGGACGGGCGCCCTCGTTGTCAGCGGAAAGGTATTTCCAGGCTCGCCTCGGAGGCGGCCCCGGCGAGAAGGATCACTCTCCGCGCAGGATGATGTCCAGGTCCAGCTCGCCGCCGGCGGCCGGCATCGCCATGCCGAAGGCTTGGATGACCGCGGGATGGAGTTCGCCGAAGACGCCGATCCGCTTTCCGCCGGACCAGACTTCGGCCTGGCGCCCGGGGATGAACCTCGGATCGAAGGCTTCCTTCACGCTGTACTCCTTGCCCAGGTAGAACATCAGCGTCGAAACGTGCGAAGCGGCCTCGTTGTAGTCCGCCGCGGCGTGAGTGATGAG
>JAJTBU010000350.1 GCA_021286735.1 bacterium | reverse complement strand
CTCGGGGATCCGCGAGGTGGCGGGGGTCTCGGCGAAGGTGCACACCTTCCGCCACAGTTTCGCGACCCATCTTCTCGCCGGCGGGGCCGACCTCCGGACGGTCCAGGAACTCCTGGGCCACGCGGACATCTCGACGACGCAGATATACACGCACATCGAGGAAGAGGCGCTCCAGGGCTATCACCGCGAATATTTCCCAAGAAGCTGAAGGGCGGGCGAAGCATGATGAAGATCGGACGGCGTTGTAGGGTACGGAGGACGAGGATGGCAAGGGTCAACCCAGGATATCCGCGCAAACTCTCCCTGTTCCGCAGCCTGTTCGACGAGGTGGCCGGCCAGGCGCTCTCGGCGGAGGCCGTCGATCCGCGGCTCGCGCTCGCCATCGCCAGGATGGACTTCCTGCGCAGCCACGAGAAGCTCCTCGTGGCCGGCGCCGCGAAGGATCGCGGCGGCTTGCTGGCGATGGCGGCGGCCGACGTCGAGGCGGTCATCCTGCGCTCGCTGGAGCCGGGGCTCTGGAATCCCGCCGCATGCTGGGATCGCGCGCAGGAAGACGCCGGATTCTTCGCCTCGCGCGGGATAAGCTTCGTGGCCATAACCGATCCGGCCTATCCGCCCCAGCTGCGGGAGGTTTTCAAGCCTCCCTTCGGGCTCTATCTGAGGGGAAGGCTCCCCGATCCCGAACGGCCCGCGGTGGCGATCGTCGGGACGAGGGCGCCGACGGGCCGCGGCCTGGCCGCCGCCTACGCCCTGGCCGCCGAGCTTTCCGGACGGGGAGTCTGCGTGGTTTCGGGGCTCGCGCGCGGCATCGATTCGGCAGCCCACAGGGGCGCCGCGCGGGGGTGGGGCAAGACGCTCGCCGTGCTTCCCGCGGGCATCGAGGCGGTCTACCCCAGCTCGAACAAGGGGCTGGCGGCCGCCATCGTGGACGCGGGCGGCGGCCTGGTGACGGAGTATCCGCCGGCGACGACGGTCAACCGCTACCGTTTTCCCGAGCGCAACAGGATCATCGCCGGCATGGCCCGGTCCTGCGTGGTCGTCGAGGCGCCGGAGGGTTCGGGCGCCCTGATCACGTCCGACCACGCCCTGACCGAGGGGCGGGACGTCTTCGTCCACGGTGCCTGCCTGGGAAGCGCGAGGAACGCGGGCGGCTCCGCCTTGGCTTCACAAGGCGCGGTAATTGTGAATAATGCTGTGGACGTTTTTGCGGAATGGTCGTCGGCGGGGCGCGGCAGCGCGGCGCTCCGGCGGCACGAGCGAGTAGGAGACTGAAACGATGGCGAAGGCGAAAGATATGAAGGGCGTTCCCGAGACGGGCGCGGGCGGGGCGGCGGTTCCCGCGGTGGCGAAGCCGGCGAAGAAGGCTTCCGGAAAGGCCGCGAAATCAACAAAGTCGGCCAAGACCGCCAAATCGGCGAAATCCTCGACGAAGAAGGTTGAAAAGAAGAAAACCCTCGTCATCGTCGAGTCGCCCGCCAAGGCCAAGACCATCGAGAAGTACCTCGGATCCCACTACAAGGTGCTGGCGTCGATGGGCCACCTCATCGACCTGCCCAAGTCCCGCATCGGCGTCGACGTCGAGCACGGATTCGAGCCCGAATACCTCACCATCAGGGGCAGGGCCTCGGTGCTCAAGGAACTCGTCAAGGAAGCTTCCAAGTCCGAAGCCGTCATGCTGGCATCGGACCCCGACCGCGAGGGTGAGGCCATCGCCTTCCAGATCGGCAAGTACCTCTCTGAAAAAGACGCCGCCCTCCCCATCAAGCGGATCACCTTCAACGAGATCACGCAGAACGCCATCAAGGAAGCCGTCGGCGCACCGCGCGAGATCGACCTCTCCCTCGTCGACTCGCAGAAGGCCCGCCGCGTCCTCGACCGCCTGGTCGGCTACAACCTCTCCCCGCTTCTGTGGAAGAAGGTGAAGAACGGCCTCTCGGCGGGCCGCGTCCAGTCCGCCACCCTCAAGCTCATCTGCGACCGGGAGAAGGAAGTCTCTTCCTTCATTCCCGAGGAGTATTGGACCATCGAGGCGGAGTTCAAGGCCCACCGCGCCTCGCTTGAGGCGGCCCTCGTCCAGTACCGCGGCGACAAGCTCCAGGCCGGGACGGAGTCGGCGGCCAAGGCCATCGTGGCCGATCTGGAAGGCAAGCCCGCGGCCGTGCGCGACATCCGCTCGACCGAAAAGGTCATCAGGCCCAAGGCGCCCTTCACGACCTCGAGCCTGCAGCAGACCGCCGCCAACAGGCTGGGCTTCACCAGCAAGAAGACCATGCAGATCG
>JAJTBU010000349.1 GCA_021286735.1 bacterium | reverse complement strand
GCCGCGGCGTAGATGAGGTCCGTGACAAGGTTGACGATCACGAACATTGCGGCGATCAGCAGGATGATGCCCTGGATCAGGGGATAGTCGCGCTGATAGATGGCGTACAACGCGAGCCTGCCCATGCCGGGCAGGGCGAAGACTTCCTCGATGACGATGGCGCCACCGAGGAGGTAGCCCGTGTTGAAGCCCGCCACCGTGATGACGGGAAGGATGGCGTTGCGCAGCGCGTGCCGCACGATCACGACATTCCGCTTGAGGCCCTTGGCCTTGGCGGTGCGTATGTAGTCCATCTGCATCACCTCGAGCATGCTGTTGCGGGTGTAGCGCATGATGACGGCCGCCAGGCCGATGCCGATCGCCAGCGAGGGGAAGAGGAGCATCTTGAGGTTCTGCAGCGGCGCCTCGGCGAAGGGCACATAATTGCCCATCGGGATCCATCCGCGGAAATTCGAGAAGGCGATCACCATGAGCGAGGCCAGCCAGAACTGCGGCAGCGAAAGCCCCAGCAGCCCCGCGACGCGTATGAGCACGTCGACGACGGGGCTCCTTTTCAGCGCGGCCGAGACCCCCAGCGGAATGCCGATGGCCAGGGCGAGGATCAGGGCGAGCAGCGTTATCTCGAGGCTCAAGGGGAGACGTTGCACGATATCGGGCAGCACGGGCCTGCTGGTGCGCAGCGAATAGCCGAAATCGCCCTTGAGGACGCGGCCGAGCCACTCGACGTACAGCACCGGCACCGGCTTGTCCTCGCCGAAGATGCGCTTCAGTTCCTCCATCTGCTCGGGCGTCGTCTCCACCTGCGTTCCCAGGTACATCTGGAGCGCGGAGCCGGGAATCAGCCTCACGAGGAAGAACACGATGATCGAAAGGCCCAGGAGGACCGGCACGAGGGAGAGAAGGCGTTTGGCTACATATCTGCCCATTGCGAACCCCAATACGATTGAATTGCCCTGTCCGGGCGCCTCCGCGCGTCGGAGGCGCCGCCGGGAAAAATGCGCGGCCGGCCGGGATTCCCGCGGATCAACTCGTCCGCGGAAGCGCCGGGCCGGCCGTCCGCGCCCTCCCGGAGAGGGAGAGCGCGTTATGCGATTTCAAAAATCACTTCGTGGCGTAGGTGAGGTAATAGAGACTGCCGTTTCCAACCTGCTTGAAACCCTTCACGGCCTTGCCGAGGACATGGGTCTCGAGCGGGCAGTACAGGAAAATGATGGGCGCTTTCGTGGCGAGCGCGATCTGCAGCTGGTCGTACACGGGCTTGCGGTCGGCCACCTTGGTGAGTTCGCGGCCCTTGTCGAGGAGCTTGTCCACCTCGGCATCCTTGAACATGAAGTTGTTCACGCCGCCGGTGGAGTGGATCATCCTGTAGAGGAAGCGGTCGGGCTCGGAGGAGCCGCCGCGCAGCTCGACCATCGCGTCGAAGGTGCGCTTGACCCAGCGGTCGATGTAGATGCCCCACTCGACGACCTCGAGCTCAGCGTTCACGCCGATCTTCTTGAGCTGGTCCTGGACGACCTGGGCCACGGCGATGCCGCCCTCGTAGGAGTTGGCGGTGACGATCTTGAAGGTGAAGCCGTTGGGATAGCCGGCCTGCTTGAGCAGATCCTTGGCCTTGGCGATATCCGGGCCGGTGTAAGGGATCTTGGAGAGGGGGAGGGCCCACTGAGTGGCGGAGACGGGGATCGGACCGGTGGCCATGCCCATGCCGAACTCGGAGACGGCGACGACCTCGTTCCGGTCGATGCCCAGGGAGATGGCCTGGCGGACGCGCTCATCGTCGAAGGGCTTGTGCGTGACGTTGAAGCCGAAGGTGCGCACGTTGACGCCCGGCTTCTGCATCACGACGAGGTTCGGGTCCTTCTTGGCGAGCATGATGGTGGAGCCGTCGTTGATCGTGGCCATGTCGAGGGTGCCGGACTTGACGCCGGCGAGCAGGGAGGCCTGCTCGGGGATGATCCTGAAGATGACTTTGTCGACGAGGGGGTAGCCCTTGACGAAGTAGTCGGGATTCTTGGCCAGCGTCATCGAGTTGTCGGGCGTCCATTCCTTGAGCATGAAGGGGCCGGTGCCGCACTCGACTTTCTGCAGGTTGCCATTCTTCTCGACCGCGGCCTTGGAGACGATGGCGCAGTTGTTCGAGGCGAGGCCTTCCAGGAAGGAGGCGAGGGGCGCGGTGAGCGTCACCTTGACGCTGTAGGCGGACACTTTCTCGATGCTCTTGACCGTGGTGAGGTAGGACCTGCCGGGGGAGGCCGTCTTGGGATCGAGGACGCGGTTCAGGGAGAAGACCACG
>JAJTBU010000348.1 GCA_021286735.1 bacterium | reverse complement strand
TCCCGTTCACCGAGGCGAAGGGGGCCTTGTTCTCCTTGCCGGCCTTGCAGAGTCCCATGCAGGGCTCGCCCTCCCAGCTCACCTCGTCGCCGAAGAGCTCCCGGAGCTCCTCGATCCGGCCGATAGTCTCGGCGCCGCCGAGGACATAGCAGGCGGTCCCGACGCATATCGCCACGCGCACCTTTTCCATATCTTCGCTCCCTCCGCCCTAGATATAGCGGACCGACACTTCCTTGAGGTACTTCTCCCCGAGGATGGCCGCCAGTTTCTTGATCACGTTGCGCCGAATCTCCAGCTCGATCGGCATGGTGGGATCCTGATGAGCCTCGTTGATCTTCGTGCCCACCAGGAAATGGATCGTGTCCGAGTCGTAGAGCAGCTGGAGTATCCGCGACGCCGCGTTGTCCGGCATTTGCTCGGGCTTCATTTCCTGCTCGAGATACTCGGTGACGCGCCCCAGCGTCACGATCCCCTCGGTGATGAGGTCGGCCCCCGGCATGGTAGCGGGGGGCGGGATGAGGGGATCGGCCGCCTTGAGCGACACGGCGATGCGGCGCTTCAGCTCCCTGGCGATGATGTTCGCAGTCGTGCCGCCGCAGACGATCTTCTTGCCCGCGAAGGCCTCGAAGAGCGCCGCCAGCTCGCGGTCGTCCTCGGCGTGGATGGGCGGCCCCGACGCGATGAGGAGGCGCCGCGCGTGCCTGAAATAGACCGTGCTGCAGGAAATGTCATCCTTGGGCCTGCCGCCGTCGAAGTAGGCCGCCCTGAGCGCGATGGCGCGCGAGAGCTCCCTGGCCGAGATGTCGGGCTGGCGTCCGATCGTCTCGAGGGCGAAGTCGCGCACGCCCTGAAGGCCCCACCCGAGGGGGAAGGCCGCGGTTCCCATGCCCGCCTGCGTCACGCCGTCGGAGAAGAAGACCAGGCGGTCGCCGTACTGGGCCTTGAACGTTGACCAGTACACCACCGGCTTCTTGGGGTGGCCGGCGATGGTCCCGCTCTTCGTGAGGGCGATCGGCGCCTTGATCGGCTCCAGGTCGACGCCCTCGCGGATGAGGAGATAGGAAGGATTGTCGTACTCGATGATGCGGACTTCCTCGCCCTTCGCGATGTCGGCGATGGTGAAGGTCGCGTAGCTGATCTTCCGCTCCGAGCAGACCGGCAGGGACTTCATGATCAGGCGGGCCGTCTTCTTGATGGAGAGGTTCGACGCGATGCAGCCCGAAGCCAAGGTGGCAGTGAGGGTGGCGAGGACGCCGGCCTTGATGCCCGAGCCCAGCCCGTCGGAGAGGACGGCGATGATGCGTTCTTCCCCGTGAGCCTTGCGCGAGAGGAAGACATCGCCGGCGGCGAGCTGACCGTGCTTCGGCAGCTGGTGATTACCTATCTCGACGAAATTCGCGATCACGGCCGCTTCCCGCCCGCGCCGCCGCCCTCGGCGCCACCTCCCTGGAAGGACTCGATGATGGAGGTCAGGGCCGCCTCGGACTCGGCCGCGTTCTCGCCCAGCAGATAGGCGATCTTCTGCACGGTCTTGAGGTTCTTCGTCATCACGCTCTTGGCCTGCTGGATCACCCTGTCCTTCTGGATCCAGGGAACGGTGATGTCCTGGAACATGCCGCCGGCGAGAAGGCCCTTTTCGATGCTGAAAATCGTGCCGTGGATCACCTTGTCGCCCAGGCGGAAATCGGAGGTGAGGCTGTCGGCCTGGGCCTGGGAGAGAATGTCCTCGAAAGCCTGCCAGAAGGGCACCAGCTTTTTGATGTCGGCGTTCTCGAGGCTGGGCTTGATCTCGAAGATTTCCGCCGCGTCCTCGCCGAGGAGTTCGGCGAAGGGCCTGTTGCTCTCGACCACGCGCAGGGAAGCGTCGACCACGACCGCCGCCGAGGGCATCGCGCGCATGAGGGCGTTGGCCTTTTTCTGCGCGAGGTTCCGCATGTAGGAGACGCACATCGTCTTTTCGGCCTTGCCGAGGACCATCGCCGAGGCGAAGGCCCTGCAGGAATCGTAGCCGCAGCCAGAGCAGTTTAGCTCGTCCGCGTGGCCGTACTTGCCGATCGAGGCCAAGGCCGCGCGCAGCTGATCCGGCGGCACCGCCGGGGCCAGGATGGGCGCCTCGAAGAGCGCGGCGGGCTGCCGCATCGCCAGCGCTCCGCCCGCCGCGGCCCTTTCCTCCGCCCGCCGCGCGGCGCTCTCCCCCGCGTACTCCAGCACCTGCAGGCGCTTGAAGGCGGTGCCGCCGCGGCGGACCGACTGCGGCCCGTTGATGCAGCCGCCCTCGCAGGCCAGAAGCTCGATGAAGAGCGTCTTGTCCC
>JAJTBU010000347.1 GCA_021286735.1 bacterium | reverse complement strand
CGCTCGCCGGATCGATGGAACTGTCGGTCACGATGGTGTTGATCGCGGAGATTGGCGCGCTCTGAAAATTCGACACGCGGCCGAGCTTGGACGAATCCGCCACGAGGACCACCTCGCCGTGGGTGTGCCTGATCATCGTCCGGTTCACCCAGGACTCGGCCTGGGTGGGCGTCGTGAGGCCGTATCGGATGCTGAATCCGTCGGTGCCGATCACCGCCTTGTTGGCGATGACGCCCTTGAAGGACCTTATGGCGGATTCCCCCACGAGGGTCAGGGCTTCCTGGCGCAGCTCCCCGCCCGTGAGGAAAACCTCGAGTTTCGGCGAGCGGATGTGGATCGGGGCGAGCGGATTGTTGGTGAATACCTTGGCTTCGGTGTCGAGCTGTTCGAGGAATTGCAGGGTCGTCGAACCCGAGTTGACGAATACCGTGTCGCCGCGGCTGATCAGGCTCGCCGCGAGCTTGCCGATCGCCGCCTTCTCACCCTGGCGGAGGGCGCTCTTCTGGGCGTAGAGGGGCTCCAGCCCGACGTGGGCGTTGCAGATCGCGTGTCCGTGGGCCCGCTCGAGCAGCCCCTTCCTTTCGAGCACGCCGAGATCGCGGCGTATCGTCATCTCGGTGACGCCGAAAGCTTCGGCGAGGTCGGCTACCTTCACGACGCCTTTCTGCTCCACCATCGAATAGATCGCGGCCTGGCGGGCGGCCGGCATCTGGGTATAATCGGTTCGGCTCATGATCGAAATTGTACACAAATAAACAATAGTTGTAAATAAAAACAACACAAAATATATCAAAATTGTTCTATAATGTTTGACAAGCGCGGCGCTGTCGTGTATTTTAAGGGCGATCAGGGCTGGATCGAACATGAGTCGCCGGTTGCGGCGGCGAAAGGAACAAGTTCATGACATCGGAAGGAATGGCGGGAATCGGCGGTATCGTCTTCTGGCAGGCCCACAGGGGCGGCGGCGGATTCGAGCGCCCCGACAACACGCTGGTTTCGGCGCGCTACGGCTGGGATTTGGGCGGCGTCGCGGAGTTCGACATCCGAAGGACAGCCGACGGCCAAATCGTATGCCTCCACGACCCGACGCTGCGCCGGACCACGGACGCGCCCGACGAGATCGCGGACATTCCGGTAACCGAGCTCCGCTACGAGCAGTTCGCCGGCCTCGACGCCGGGAGGAAGTTCAGCCCGGAATTCGCGGGCGCCCGAGTGCCCCTTCTTTCGGAAGTCTTCGCCGAGATGACGGCTGATCCGCGCAAGCGCGCCTATCTCGACCTGAAGAATATCGATCTTGGCCGGCTGGCCGGGATGATCGCCGAGCACGGGCTCGAGGGCAGGGCCTGGGTGGCCGGCCCGCGGCGCCTGGAGCTGATCGAGCTCAACAGGCTCCTGCCCTCGGTGGGCACCATGCAGTGGCTGGGAGGCTCGCGCGCCGAAATCCTGGCGAAGTTCCGGGAATCGGCGGCCGCGGGCTTCGAGGGGCTGGCCCAGGTGCAGTTCCACCTGAACGACAAGGCCGATCCCGAGGCTCGGGGCAGGGCGGGGTGGCGCTACGACATCGAGGCGGCCGACCTCGCGGACGCCCTCGGGCGCTGCCGGGCCGCCGGCGTCGATCTCGAAGTCTTTCCCTGGAAGTTCGAGGAGGCCGACATCCTGGCCCTCCTCGAACTCGGCATCCGCTGGTTCGCCACGGACGAGCCAGCCCGCTTCTCGGCCGCGGCGCGGAAATGGCTCGGGCTGAAAGGTTACATCGCGCGGGAGAACCCGCATGCATAAGGATGGTTCCATGACTGAAAGCTACGACGTCGCCATCATCGGCGCGGGCGTCTGCGGCGCCAACGTCGCGCGCAAGTTGTCGCAGTACGAGCTGAAGGTCGCCCTCCTCGAGAAGGAGATCGACGTCTCCCTCGGCACGAGCAAGGCGAATTCCGGCATCGTGCACGGCGGCTTCCACGACAACATCAAGTACCTGAAGGCCCGGCTCGAGCTCCGGGGCGCCCTCATGTTCGAGCGCCTGCACAACGAACTCGACTTTCCCTTCGAGCGCTGCGGCATCGTCGTCGTGGCCCTGCACGAGGACGAGATGCGCTCGGTGGAGCAGCTCTACCAGCAGGGCGTCGACAACGGCGTGATCGGCATCGAGATGTGCTCGCGCGAGCGCATGCTCGAGCTGGAGCCCAAGCTCAGCCCGGACACGGTCGGCGGCCTCTACGCCCCCACCGGCGGCATCATCGAGCCCTACCGCTTCGTCTTCTCCCTGGTCGAGAACGCCCGCAAGAACGGCGTGGAGCTCCTCACCGAGTTCGGCGTCGAGTCCGCCCGCCGCGAGGGCGACCTCTGG
>JAJTBU010000346.1 GCA_021286735.1 bacterium | reverse complement strand
TTCGGCAAGAAGGTGTTTTTCGCCCTCATGCTTTCGACGCTGATGCTGCCGAACAATCTGATCGTCATTTCGCGGTACCTGCTGTTCAGGGATTTCGGTTGGCTGAATTCGTACAAGCCGATAATGCTGCCTTCCCTCTTTGCGACCTACTCCTTTTTCATTTTCATGATGGTGCAGTTCCTGCGCGGAATTCCGAGAGAACTCGACGAAGCGGCCACCATCGACGGCTGCGGCTCTTTTGCGATCCTGATCCGCATCATCCTCCCGCTTTCAAAATCGGTCATCTTTTCGGCCACCATTTTTCAGTTTGTCTGGCGGTGGAATGATTTCCAGAATGTCCTCATCTACATCGATAGCGTGAGCAAGTACCCTCTGGCTCTCGCGCTCCGCATGTCGCTCGATATCACGGAGTCGGTAAACTGGAACGGGATACTCGCGATGTCCGTGCTTTCGCTTGTGCCTCCCTCGCTGCTTTTCTTCCTGGCGCAGCGATACTTCGTGGAAGGCGTCGCGACTTCGGGCCTGAAAGGATAGGTGATGGAAACGAAATTCTTTTTCGAGAGCAAAACCGCGATCGTCTCGGGAGGCGGGTCGGGAATAGGCAAGGCAATCGCGAAGGGCTTATTCGATTCCGGAGCCAACGTTTTCATTCTCGACATCGATCGCGATCGTTGCGCGGCGGCGGTGCGCGAAATCGGGGGAGAAACCGGCGGCCGCGTAAAGGCTTCATTCTGCGACATACGCGACGCGGCGTCGGTCGCGGAGGCGGTGGACACGGCGATCGCCGATTTCGGAATCCCTGATTTCCTGGTCAATTCCGTCGCCGTGACCAAGCGAAAGCCGGCGCTCGAGCTTTCGGAGGAAGAGATCGACACAATTCTTTCCACCAATTTTTCGGGCGTTTTCCGACTTTGCCGCCACGTGGCCGCGAGAATGATGGAGCAATCAAAACGATGCGGCGGGCGAAGGAAAATTCTAAACATAGCATCCACCGGCGCAATGCAGGGATCGAAGAATTTTTCAGCATACAACGCCTCCAAGGCGGCTCTCGTCACGCTCACCAAGGTGCTGGCCAACGAATGGTGCTCGGCGGGCATAAACGTCAACGCGCTCTGCCCGGGGCCGACCAATACTCCCTTCGTGAGCGGCTATTACGACGAACATCCCGAAATCGTCGCGGGGATAATCTCCAGGACACCGGCGGGAAGGATCGCGCAGCCCGAGGATTTCGCAGGCCCCGCGCTTTTCCTGCTTTCATCGTCCTCGGACTGGATCGTCGGAGAGGCGATCGTGTGTGACGGCGGAAAGAATCTCAACGGCTAAGAGGAGCAGCGATGTCCGATTTCGAATTGCGCGCGATAGAAGTCCACAGCAGCTACGCGTGGGATTTCAGGTGGATCACCAAGGTTCTCGGTTTTGCGCATGGGAACGGCTTCAACGCCCTCGTCCTGCACCGGAACGACATAGTCGATCAGGTAGTGTTTCCCGGGCTGCTGTTCGGCGTCGAAAAAGACGAGGCGAGGAATATTTTCGAGCGGTACAATATCGCCTATCGGAAGATCTACAAATACACACCCACCCGGCGCAGCGGTCCGATGCTCAGGCGGGATTACCTGCGAAGGGTGGTGGAAAGCGCGGCGCGTCTGGGAATAGCGGTATATCTGGAAAACAAGGAACTCTATTTCCCCGATGTCCTCCTTGAACTCTTTCCCGAGCTGACCAAAGGCGGCCATGTATGCGCGAGCGATCCATTTTGGGTAAATTTCCTCGCCGCGAAGTACGCCGAGCTTCTCGAGGATGTTCCTGGAATAGCGGGCGTCATCACGTCGCTGGGAACCGGCGAGAGCAGGGTCTCCATAACTTCGAACCGCTGCACCTGCGACCTCTGCAAGGCTATGACGACGGAGCGATGGTACTCCGAGCTGTTTGGCGCGATGTACGGACCTCTTGCTTCAAAGGGCAAGAAATTGATCGTTCGCGATTTCGTCTTTACGAAGAAAAACCAGGACTTGCTCGCCTCGCAGTTCGACGCCCTGCCCGCCGATGTGGCGATCGCGATCAAGAATACCCCTCACGACTACTATCCGACCTTTCCCGCCAATAAGCTTATCGAAACCCTCGGTGACCGGGAAAAATGGATCGAGTTCGACGCGATGGCTCAGTACTTCGGATGGGGAATTGGTCCCAGCGCCATGCTGCGGGATTTTAGGTCGCGGTTCGCCTATGCGAAGAAACATGGGGCAAAGGGCATAATTCTGAGGACCGATTGGGAAAGCCTCGATGGCCACACGGCTTTCGATACGCCGAATATCATAAACCTTTACGCGGGCGCCGCGTTGGCCGACTCC
>JAJTBU010000345.1 GCA_021286735.1 bacterium | reverse complement strand
TCGACTCCGTGGTCGCCGACAAGAACGGCAAGATGGTTCCGAACGTCGCCAACGCCGTGTTCGCCGAGCACGAGGGATCCTTCCTCGTCGGCGTCGCCGCGGCTCTCAAAGCCAAGGCCGACGGCAAGAATATCCTCGGATTCATCGGCGGCATGCAGTTCCCGCTCATCGAGAAGTTCCAGGCCGGTTTCGAGCAGGGCGTCAAGGCCGTCGATCCCACCCTCAAGATCCTCGTCGACTACGCCGGCGACTTCGCGGCTCCCGACAAGGGACAGGCTCTCGCCCAGAAGCAGTTCAACGCAGGCGCCTACATCATCTTCCACGCGGCCGGCGGCACCGGAAACGGCATGATCAAGGAAGCCAAGGAACGCTCGCAGAAGGGCGACATCCGCTGGGGCATCGGCGTCGACAAGGACCAGTACGCCGACGGCGTCTACGGCACCAAGTCCGCGGTTCTCACCTCGATGATGAAGCGCGTCGACGTGGCCGCCTACGAAGTCTGCAAGCTGACCATGGCCGGCAAGTTCCCCGGCGGCCAGGTGCTGACCTTCTCCCTCGCCAACGACGGCGTCGGAATCCCCGCGAAGAACCCCAACCTCTCCGCCGACATCGTCGCCAAGGTCAAGGAATACGCCACGCTGATCAAGGGCGGCAAGCTCAAGGTCTCCGAGGTCCCCGCGAAATAACGCCTTAAAACCGCATTGGCAAAGCGAGGCCGTCCGCCGGAAAGCGCGGGCGGCCTTTTTTTATGCTCCAAACCGGCGAAAGGCCTCGAAAGAACGATGTAGCGCGCATGCCCGCGTTCATGCTATACTGAAATGAAAATTCACAGAGTATCAGGGGGCTAAACGGTGGGGTTCATCATCGAGATGCTCAATATAACGAAGGACTTTCCAGGAATCCGCGCCAACGACAACGTGACGCTCGAGGTGGAGGAGCGGACCATCCACGCGCTCCTCGGAGAGAACGGGGCGGGAAAATCGACGCTGATGAGCATTCTGTTCGGTCTCTACAAGCCCGACGGCGGCCAGATACGGATCAAGGGCAAGGAAGTCCATATCGCCGATCCGAACGTCGCCACCAAGCTCGGGATCGGCATGGTCCACCAGCATTTCAAGCTCGTGCACAATTTCACGGTGACCGAGAACATCATCCTCGGAATGGAGCCGCACAGGGGGCCTGTCGTCGACATCCGGCGCGCCGAGAGGAAAGTCGAGGAGATCTCGAAGCTGTACGGCCTCGCCGTGGACCCCAGGGCGAAGATCGAGGACATTTCGGTGGGGATGCAGCAGCGGGTCGAGATCCTCAAGATGCTCTACCGCGATGCCGAGATGCTCATATTCGACGAGCCCACGGCGGTGCTCACCCCGCAGGAGATCCGCGAGCTCATGCAGATCATGCGCAGGCTCGTAGCGGAAGGGAAGACGATCCTCCTCATCACGCACAAGCTCAAGGAGATCAAGGAAGTGGCCGATGTCTGCACCGTCCTCCGCCGGGGAAGGCTCGTGGGAACGATGCGGGTGGCCGAAGCTTCCGAAGAGCGGATGGCCGAGATGATGGTGGGCAGGGAGGTCAATTTCCACGTGGGCAAGGAGAAGGCCAAGCCCAGGGAGCCCTACCTCGTCGTCGAGAACCTGAACGTGAAGAACGCGAAGGGCCTCCTCGGGGTGAAGAACGTATCCTTCGAGGTGAGGGCGGGCGAGGTGCTCGGTATCTGCGGCATCGACGGCAACGGCCAGACCGAGCTTGTCCAGGCCATCACGGGGCTCACGAAGGCCGAGGCGGGCAAGATCCTGCTCAAGGGCAGGGATATTTCCCGCATGGACATAAAGGAACGCACTGACCTAGGCATAGGCCACATCCCCGAGGACAGGCAGAAGCACGGCCTGGTCCTCGATTTTTCGCTCGCCGAGAACCTCGTCATCCCCAGCTACAATAAAAGGCCCTCCGCCCGTCTCGGGGTTCTCGACCAGGGCGCGATCAGGACGAACGCCGCGCGTCTCATCAAGGAGTTCGACGTACGCTCCGGCCAGGGGGGCGACACTCCGGCGCGCTCGATGTCGGGCGGGAATCAGCAGAAGGCCATCGTGGCGCGCGAGATCGACCGTTCGCCGGACGTCTTCGTCGTGGCCCAGCCGACGCGCGGACTCGATGTGGGCGCCATCGAGTACATACACAAGAGGATCATCGCCGAGCGGGACAAGGGGAAGGCAGTTCTCCTCGCGTCGCTGGAGCTGGACGAGATCATGGACATTTCGGACAGGATCGCCGTCATGTTCAACGGCGAGATCGCGGGAGTGGTGAACGCGGCGGATACTGACGAGAACGAACTCGGCCTCATGATGTCGGGCGCGCTGAAG
>JAJTBU010000344.1 GCA_021286735.1 bacterium | reverse complement strand
CTCTGGGCCCCTCCCCCGATTCCGATTTCTATTTCCACCTGCATCCCTGGGACTACAACCAGGGCGCCTCCTACGCCGAGGGCTGGGACGCGATCCAGAAAAAGTATCCCAACATCCAGATCAAGAAGATCTTCCTGGCCTACGAGGAGGGCGCCTTCGGCAAATCCTCCTGGGACGCCACCAGGGTCCTCTTCGGTTCCGACAAACGCTACGTGGTGGACGGCGGCTCCTTCAAGAGCGCCCTCCTCGGCGGCGGAGACTACACCGCCGTGCTCGAGGCCGCCAAAGCCTTCAAGCCCGACCTCTTCCTCTGGGCCGGCTACGACGCCGACGCGCTTCCCCTCCTGGAGCAGTCCAAAGCCCTGAAGTTCTCCCCCGGCATCTACCTCGGGGCGCCCCCCGGATGGCCCATCGGTTTCGGCTCCTCCAAGCTCTCCAAAAACGTCATGCTCTACGGCATGTGGTCCAACGCCATGAACGAGACCAACGCCCAGAGCAAGAAGTTCTATGACGCCTACGTGAAGAAGTACCGGGAAGAGCCCGCCACCTACTTCGCCCTCCTGGCCTACGACGCCGTCCACATCCTGGCCAACGGCATCAAGGCCGCGGGCACCACGGACACCGCGGCCCTCGTGAAGGCCCTCGAGGCGACGAAGTACGCTTCCGCCCTCGGCGAGACCATCACCTTCAAGCCCTCCAACATCATCAAGCACCAGGGCATCACCCGGCAGAAGATCCTCCAGTGGCAGGCTGGCTTCCAGGAAGTCATCTGGCCCTTCGAGGCCGCCACGTCCGAGCCGGTCTACCCCTTCCCCTCGTGGAAGTGAGTCAAGTCCGCTAGATTAGATTTGTTCAAGCGGGGCGCGACGATCCTTGAAGAGGACCGCCGCACCCCGCTTGGGCTTATCCCACCACAAAGGCAGCGAAAGATGGCATTGAAACGTCGAACGGCGACCTACCTGGCCCTGGGAATCCCGGCAGCGGTCGTCCTCCTATTCTGGAAACCCAACGTGATCGTCTACGGGCTCCAGACCGCCGGCCTCTACGCGGCCATCGCGATCCCGATGGGCCTCGTGCTGGGCATCGTGCACATCGTGAACCTGGCCCACGGCGAGTTCATGATGCTGGCTTCCTACGCCACCTACTTCGCCTGTAGAGCTCTTGGCATGGATCCCCTGCTCGCGATCCTGCCCGCGGGTCTCGTCACGGCGGCCTTCGGCTGGGTGGTATTCCAATTGACCATCCGCCGCGCCCTGAAGGCTCCTGAGCTCAACCAGCTCATCCTCACCTTCGGCATAGCGATAGCCTTCACTCAGGCGGTCAACTTGGCCTTCACCTCCCAGACCTACAAGATTCCATTGGACTACGTGTCCTCCTCCATCGACGTGGGGGACCTGACCTTCTCCACCTGGTCCTTCGTCTTCGTAGCTGTCGCCGTGCTCTACGCCCTGGGGCTCCAGCTTTTCCTCACCAGGACCACCACCGGCAAGGCGGCCCTGGCCGTGGGTCAAAACCCCCGCGGCGCCGCGATCGTCGGGATCGACGTGAAAAAGATCTACGGCTTCGTCTTCGCCCTGGCCTTGGCCCTGGTGGGCGCCATGGGGGCGCTCTTCCTCACCAAGTCCGCGGTATTCCCCAGCGTCGGCTCGCCCTTCACCATGAAGAGCTTCTGCCTGGTGGCCATGGCTGGGGTGGGCAACATCCCCGGCATCCTGGCCTCCAGCCTGCTCCTGGGCGTCTCCGAGCAGTTCCTCCGCGCCTTCCGCGGCACCCGGGATTGGGCTGACATAGTCTTCTTCGTGCTCATCGTCGTGGTGATCATGAGCCGGACCATCAAAGGGAGGAAATCGTGAACCGCCAACTCTCGCGGCTCATCGCCTTGGCGGCTGCGGCCGTCGCCCTGGCCTTGCCGGCCTTCGCAGGCGACTACCCCCTCCAGGTGGCCAGGAACGTCATGATGTACATGGCCTTGGCGGTGAGCTGGGACATGCTCCTGCGCTCGGGCCAGATATCCTTCGGCATCGCCGGGCTCTTCGGCCTTGGCTCCTACGCCACCGTCATCGCCGTAGTCAGGCTGGGCATGCCGGACTGGCTCTCCATCCCCTTCGCCGCGGTCTTCGCGGCCCTGGCGGCCTTCCTCATGGGCCTGCTCATCCTGAGGCTCCGTTTCACCTATTTCTCCATCGTGACCATGGCCTTGGGCGAGATTTTCCGCATCATCGTCCACAACCTCCACGACTTCACGGGAGGCCCCGAGGGCTTGGTCATCCAACAGGGCGTCATCTTCAAGGGGAACTCGGCGGGCCTCTATTGGCTGACCCTGGGGGGGCTCGCGGTGGCATTGGCCGCCTCCTACGCCTTCGACAAGA
>JAJTBU010000343.1 GCA_021286735.1 bacterium | reverse complement strand
CCAAGACCTGGGCCGAGTTCGCCAAGGTCGCCAAGGAAGCCCAGGCCAAGGGCAACATCAACAACAGCTCCGATTTCTGGGGCTTCGACGTCACGGACGTGGGCTGGCTCTTCAAGACGATGCTCAACCAGAACGGCAACAGCGTCATCCAGGTCAAGGGGACTAAGATCGCCCCGGCCTTCGACGACGCCAAGGCTGTCGAGGTGGCGACCTTCTGGGAGAAGCTGACCGCGGACAAGGTGATGGCGGTTGGCCAGCACGCCAACGCGGAGAAGAAGTTCCTCGCGGGCAACCTGGCCTTCCTGGTCGCGACCTCCGCCAGGGTGGCGCGCTGGTCGGCCGATCCCAAGCTGACGATAGGCGCCATTCCGATGCCTTATTTCCAGAAGCCCTCGGTGGCCATGGGCGGCAACGTCCTCATCATCCTGAGCAAGGACCAGAAGCTCAAGGATGCGTCCTGGAAGCTCGTGAAGTACCTGGCCAGCAAGGAGAACCAGACCGAGTTTGCGCTGAAGACCGGCTACCTGCCGATCCGCAAGTCCGGCCTTAAGATTCCCGCCGCCCTGGCCGCGGTGGAGAAGAACCAGATGTTCTCGGTGGCCTTCGATCAGCTGGACGACAGCTGGTCCTACTGGCACTTCGACCAGATGGGCACGATGGACCAGATCCTGGCCCAGGCGATAGACCAGTTCGAGCGCAAGGCGGCGACTCCGAAGGCGGCCCTGGAGAAGGCCGCGGCCGACCTGCAGGCCGAGATCGACGGCTAAGGCGAAGCGGGCGGCGCGGCAGATGCGGGCGCCGCAGGCAAACTGGGGCGGCGCGGCGGGCGACGTGGCGCCGCCCTTTTTTTCAAGTTTTGGAGGCGACGATGGCAGACAAGTACTCATTTTCGACGGCGGCGCTTTTTCCGAGGACCGCGGCCGAGAGCCTGCGGCTGATCGCCGGCGCGGGCTTCTCCCACGCCGAGCTGATGCCGCAGTGCTTCGCCGAGGCCGACGAAGCTTTCGCCGCCCAGGCCGAGAAGTGCGGAATCCATGTCGCCTCGATCCACTATCCCCTGGCGATGTTCTCGATGCTCTACAACGCGGGCGACAGCATGGTCGGCGAGGCCAGGCGCTTCGGCGACGGGCTCGTGCGGCTCTGCCGCGCGCTGGACGCGAAGGTGCTGGTGGTGCATCCGCACGAGCCTGTGAGTGATCCAGCGCGCGCGGCCCTCCTCGAGGCGCCGATCGTGGAGAACCTCAGGGCCCTGGGCGAGGCCTGCGCCGCGGCGGGGGTGACGCTCGCGATCGAGAACAGCCCCAAAGGGCCGGGACGGACGCCCGCGGGACTCCTGGCCTACGTCGAGGCGCTGGGCGCCGGGCCGGCCTCCGCGCCGATGGTCGACACCACCGAGGCCTGCGAGGCGGACGAGGATCCCGCGGCCTTCATCGCCGGGGTGAGGCCCTGCCACACGCACTTGAGCGACCACTCGGGCGAGCGGAAGCACATTCCCGCCGGCGAGGGCGCGATCGACTGGCCCGGCGTGCGGGACGCGCTGCGCGGCTGCGGCTATTCGGGCTACTACACGCTGGAGCCGGTGTACCGGCACTATCTGGACGCCCCCGAGGCGGCGCTCGAGAAGGCCTACGCCTTCATCTCCGGCCTGATCGGGAGCGCGGAGTGAGCCGGCCGGAGGCCGCGGCGGGGCGGGGTGGCGCGGGTCGGGCGGCGGAGGGCGGGGGCGAGGCTGGGCGGCCTTCGGCGGGCGGCGTGGGGCGGCCGGAGGCCGCGACGAGTGCCGAGAAACGCGGCGGGGCTGGCACGCTGGCGGCTGCGCGGCCGGAGGCCGCGGCGTTGCGCGCCCTCCTCGAGGCCTTCGCCGTGGGCGACGCCGTCGGCATGGCCACCGAGTTCATGACGAGGCGCGAGATCGTCGAGCGTTTCGGCATGGTGGGGGGCCTTGTGGACCCCGCGCTCTCCAAAAACCACGGCGACCTCAGGCGCGGGCAGGTGACGGACGACACCGAGCAGGTGCTCTGCCTCCTGGACGAATACTGCCTCTCGGGCGGGATCGACCCGCGGCGCACGGCCGAGCGGCTCCTGCGCTGGGTCCGGGAGAGCGGCGCCGTGGAGAAGCGGTACATCGGGCCGAGTTCCAAGGCCGCGCTGCAGGCCATCGCGGAGGGCGCCGACCCGGCAGAGGCCGGGAAGCGGGGCACCACCTGCGGCGGCGTGATGAGGAGCCCCGCTGCAGCCCTCTTCGCGCTCTGCCGCGGGCTTCCGCTGGCGGAGAGCGTGCGCGGATGCCTTCTGCCGACGCACAACACCGGGCCGGCGCTCGGGGCAGCGGTGGCCTACGCGCGCGCGCTGGAGGCGGCGCTGGGCGGCGGAAGCCCGGACGAGGTGGCGGCCGCCGCCGCCGCGGGCGAGG
>JAJTBU010000018.1 GCA_021286735.1 bacterium | reverse complement strand
TTCCGGGTGTACGTCATCCTGCGCTCGGCCAAGCTCAAGACCCTCGGCAGGGTGCTGAAGAACACGCTCAAGACGCTCTGCATCGTGCTAACGCTGATCGCCGCGGCGAAGTCCTTCGCGTTCATGATGACGGTCCTGCGCATACCCGACGCCATAACCTCGGCCCTGATCGGGCTGACGAACAACAGGACACTGCTGCTGCTGATCATCAACGCCCTGCTCCTCTTCCTGGGTTGCTTCATGGACATGGCGCCCCTCATCCTGATCATGACGCCGATCCTGATGCCGGTGATCACGGGGCCGGTCATCCACATGGACCTGGTGCAGTTCGGCATCATGCTGATCTACAACCTGGCGGTGGGGCTCTGCACGCCGCCCGTGGGCAGCGCACTCTTCGTGGGCTGCGCCATCGGCAAGACGCCGATCGAGCGCACCGCCGTGAAGATGCTGCCGATGTTCGGCGTGATGGTGGTCGGGCTCATGCTCGTCACCTTTATCCCGCAGCTCTCGCTCTGGCTGCCCAGCGTGGTCGTCAAACACTGAGCGTTCCGCGGCGGCCGATTCGGCCCGCGCCGGCGATTCCGCCGGCGCGGGCCTTTTTTTGCCCTGGCCGACGCTAGGCTCTCGGCGTCACCTTTACGAAGAGCGGCCTGTAATTCTCCCACTCCGAGAGGATGTCCTTGGCGCGGTGGCTCCCGGTGAGTTCGTAGTGGCGCTCGATCAGCCGCCGCAGGGCGGCCGCGTCCTCGGGCGCGGAGCAGGATTCCAGGTCGACGTCCTCCGCGTTGCAGCGGGTGTCGAGAAGCTGGTCTTCGTCCAGGACGTAGGCGAGCCCGCCCGTTATGCCGGCGCCGAAGTTGGCGCCCGTCCGCCCCAGGACGACCACGCAGCCGCCCGTCATGTACTCGCAGGCGTGGTCGCCCACGCCCTCGACCACGGCGGTGGCGCCCGAGTTCCGGACGCAGAAGCGCTCGCCGGCCTGGCCGCCCAGGAAGACCTCGCCGCCCGTCGCGCCGAAGAGGCAGACGTTGCCGGCGATGGCGTTCAGCTCGGGGAGGATGCGCGACTCGACGGGCGGGCGCACGACGATCCTGCCGCCCGAGAGGCTCTTGCCGAGGTAGTCGTTCGCCTGTCCGAAGAGGGTGAAGCCGACCCCCTCGACGAGGAAGGCGCCGAAGCTTTGGCCGGCGGAGCCCGTGAAGCGTACGTCGATCGCCCCGGGAACCGGTCTGGCGCCCATCCTGGCCAGGGCGCCGCTCAAGGCCGCGCCGATGGAGCGGTCGGAGTTGCGGATCGAAAAGTCGGCCGAGAGGCGCGCCGCCCCGCCCGAGGCGACGAAGCGTTCGAGGATGGCCGCGTCGATCTCCGGCATGGCGGAAGGCTTGTCCTTTCTGAAATTGCGCAGGCCCGCGGTCGGCGGGGGCAGGGCGGGCGGGCCCGAGCCGTCGGTGTCGCCCTCCTCGTCGATGGGATAGCGGCGCGAGACTTCGAGGGCTTCGGAGATTTTTTCGAAATGGAGGAGCTTTTCGCGCGGGGTCGCCGCCTTGCCCGAAAAGTCGAGGAGCTCCCAGGCCCCGCCGAGCTGGTCGAGATTCTTGGCGCCGAGGGAGGCGAGGAGGGCGCGCAGGTCCTCGGCCATGAAGGTGAGGAAGGCGGCCAGGTCTTCGGGCTCGCCGGCGAATTTGTCGCGCAGGGCCCGATCCTGGGTGGCGATGCCGACGGGGCAGCGGTCCAGGTTGCACTGACCGCAGGCGACGCAGCCCAAGGCCACCATAGCGGCGGTGCCGAAGGCGAATTCCCGCGCGCCGAGAATCGCCGCGATCGCGACGTCGCGCGCCGTGCGCAGCCGTCCGTCCACCTGGACGACGATGTTGGCGTCCAGGCCGTTCATGGCGAGGACCTGGCGGATCTCGGGGAGGGCTTCCTCCCAGGAGCCGCCGGCATAGTCGAGGGAGGACTGGGGCGCCGCGCCCGTGCCGCCGTCGCCCGAGGACACGACGACGCAGTCGGCGCCGGCCTTGGCCACGCCCGCCGCCACCGCTCCGATGCCCGACTGGGCGGCGAGCTTGACGGCGATCCTGGCTTTGGGGTTGAGGCAGCGCAGATCGTGGATCAGCTGGGCGAGGTCCTCGATGGAGTAGATGTCGTGGTGGGGCGGCGGGCTGATGAGGGTGCGTCCGGGGCTCGAGTGGCGGAGCTTGGCGATGTAGGCGTCGACCTTGGCGCCGGGCAGCTGGCCGCCCTCGCCGGGTTTCGCGCCCTGGGCCACCTTGATCTGCAGCTCCAGGACGTCGGCGGCGTACGAAGCCGTGACGCCGAATCGCCCCGAGGCGATCTGCCGCGACGCGCTGCGGGAATCCAGTCCGCGGTCGGCGTAGCCGCGCCTCTCCTCGTCCTCGCCGCCCTCGCCGGAGTCGCTCCAGGCGCCCGAGAGGTTGGCGCCGGCGGCCAACGCCTCGTGGGCCTCGGGGCTGATGGCGCCGCAGGACATGGCCGCCACGGAGAAGCGCGACCGGATGGATTCCACGCTCTCGACATCATCGATGGGGATGGCCTGCGCCGGTTTGAAGGCGAAAATATCGCGCAGGGCGAATCGCGGGCGCGCGGGGGCCTCCATCGCCTCGACATAGGCCCGCCACGCGGCGGCGTCCCGGCCGCGGCAGGCGGCCGTGAGCTTGGCCGCCAGGGCCGGAGTCCAGGGCGCTTCCCGGCGCGGGCGGGCGGCTTGGGCCTCTCTTTCCGGGCCGAAGGCCCTGGCGTGGGCCGCGAGCACGTCCTCCTCGATCTCGGGCAGCCCGATGCCCCCCAGCCGCGATTCGAGGCCGCCGAAATAGCGGCCGCAGAGTTCTTCGGAGAGCCCCGCTATCTCGAAGAGCCGGGCGCCGCGGTAGGACGCGATCGTGGAGATTCCCAGCTTGGAGAATATCTTGAGGAGGCCGCGCTTGACCGCCTCGGTGTAGTTGTCTGAGGCATCCTCGAGGCTCGGGGCGGGCATCCCCGCGCCAGCCGCCGCCCCTTTGCCGGCCGCCGCCAGCAGGGTCGGCATGCGCTCGAAGACCAGCCAGGGATTGACCCCGCTGGCGCCGAAACCCAGGAGGACGGCGATGTGGTGGATCTCCCGCGCCTCGCCGGTCTCCACGACCAGGCCGGCCATGTGCCGCTTCCGCGCGGCGATCAGGCGCCCATGCACCGCCGAGGTGGCGAGGAGGGCGGGCACGGCCGCGCGGTCGGCATCCACGCCCCGGTCGCTCAGGATGATGAGGCTGCAACCCTCGTCGATTTTCCGCTCCGCCTCCGCGCAGATCCGCTCGATGGCGGTCTCCAGGAGTTCGCCGGGCCCAATCGGCGCTCGCGTCGGCGCGGAGGCCGCGGCGCTGTCTCCGCCGCCCGCGGCGGGAATCTCGAACAGCAGCGAGACCGTCGCGACGCGGAAGTCTAGCAGGGCCGACTCGCGCAGCCTGCGCAGGTCGGCGTTCGAGAGCAGGGGGTGGAGGAGCTTGAGCTGGCGGCAGTGCGCCGGCGTCCCCTCCAGGAGGTTGCGCTCCCTTCCTATGTAGCTTTCCAGGGACATGACGAGGCGCTCGCGGTAGGGATCGATGGGAGGGTTCGTCACTTGGGCGAAGCGCTGGCGGAAATAGGAGTAGAGCGGCACCGGACCGCTGGCGAGGGCCGCAGGGGGCTTCCGGGTGCCCATGGCCGCCGACGCCTCCTGGCCCGCGAGAGCCATGGGCTTCAGCAGCCTGTCGGTCTCCTCGTCGTAGCCGAAGTATTCCGCCAGCTTTTCCGTGCCGGCCTGGGCGGGGGCCGCATCGCCCGCCGAGAAGAGTCCGCGCAGCTCGATGCGGTTTTTCTCGATCCAGCGCCGGTAGGGCTGGGCGCGGCAGACGCGCGCCTTGATCTCGCGATCCTTGACGAGCCTCCCCTTGGCCAGGTCGATGACGAGCATCCGGCCCGGCTTGAGCATGCCTTTCTCGACGATGTCGGCCTCGTCGCCGCGGGCGAGGACGCCAGCCTCGCTCGCCCCGACGAACATGCCGTCGCGGGTCACGCTGTAGCGGAATGGCCGAAGGCCGTTGCGGTCGAGCGCGGCGCCCACCTTGAGCCCGTCGGTGAAGGTCATCGCCGCGGGGCCGTCCCAGCTCTCCATGAGCGCCGCGTGGTACTCGTAGAAGGCCGCCCTGTCCCGCGAGATGCCGAAGTCGTGGCCGAGGGGCTCGGGGACCATCATCATGAAAACCTCTTCGAGAGGCCTGCCCGCGCGGAGCAGCATTTCGAAGACATTGTCGAACATCGCGGAGTCCGAGCCCGCCTCCTCGATCACGGGGATGAGGTCGGCCATCGCCTCGCCGAAGACGGGCGAACTCATCGTCGCCTGGCGGGCGCGCATGGCGCCGATGTTCTTGCGCAGGGTGTTTATCTCGCCGTTGTGGGAGATCATGCGGAAGGGCTGGGCCAGGGGCCAGGAGGGGAAGGTGTTGGTGCTGTAGCGCTGGTGGACGATGGCGAAGCTGCTGCCGAAGAGTTCGTGGCTCAGGTCGGGATAGAAGGAGGCGAACTGCGAGGCGACGAACATGCCCTTGTACACGATGGTGCGCGAGGAGAGGGAGGCGACGTAGAAGTCGTCGATGGTGAAGCCCGCCTCCTTCGCCAGGCGCTCCATGCGCCTGCGCGCGAAGTAGAGGGCGAGCTCGAAGGCTTCGCCCGCCCGGGGGGAGCCGCCCGCCCCCCGCGGGGCGAAGGCCACCTGGCAGATGCGGGGCATGCTCGCGCCGGCCTTGTCGCCGAGCACCTGGGGGCGCGTGGGCACGTTCCTCCAGTCGAGGACCTCGAGCCCGCCGGCTTCGGCGGCTTTTTCCACGATGCCTTTGGCGGTCGCGAAGGCGGGAGGCGTCTTGGGGAGGAAGAACATGCCGATGGCGTAGGGGAGGCCCTCGCCCGCCCTGGTTCCCGCCGGCTGGGGGAAGTCCTCCGCGCGGAGACCCATCGCCTCCCGGAAGAAGCGGTCGGGAATGCCGCAGAGCAGGCCGGCGCCGTCGCCGGTCTTGCGGTCGCCGCCCACGGCGCCCCTGTGCTCCAGGTTCCGCAGCGCTTCGAGGGCGTCGGCGACGACCGCCTGGCTCGGCTTGCCCCGCAGGTCGGCGACGATGCCGAGGCCGCAGGCGTCGCGCTCGCTTGTCGGGTCGTAGAGCCCGATGGCCGGAGGAATCCGCCCGGGACGCTGGTGGTCCTCCGAATCGGTATAATTATCCCGATTATTTGTAAGTTTATGCATTTCTCCTCCCGCGTGGTTGCAGATAGTAATCGACCGCGGGAGGGAATGCAAGTGTTTCTTTGAAAAGGTACGAAAAGGACGGGAGAAGGGCGAAAAGGAGCAGAGCTTGGAGTGTGCGGGCGGGCGGCTGGGTTGCGGCACTCCGCGGGTCGCGCCGGCCGCCGTGGGGCACGGTCTCTGTCCGTCGAAGGCCGCGGCTGCGGGCCGCGCGCTTCAGCCGCCCGCCCCGCGCGTCGAACTGCCCGCGCGCTTCTTGACAGAAGGATGCGCCGGGCGAAGAATGGGCGCGCTATGAATAATCGTTATTTAGAAAAAAGCAAGCTCTCCATCTTCGTCAGCTATTACAAGCCGCACTGGAAACTCTTCGCTCTGGACCTCGCCTGCGCCTTCGGCATCGCCGGGATCGACCTCGCCTTTCCCATGATCTCGCGCTACGCCCTCCAGCAGCTGATCCCGGCCAAGGCATGGGCCGCCTTCGCTGAGATTATCCTTCTCTCCGCGTTGCTCTTCGCGCCGCGCGCTTTCCTCCAGTACATTGTCACCTACTGGGGCCACCTCCTGGGCGTGCGGATGGAATCCGACCTGCGACGCGACCTCTTCGCCCACCTCCAGCGCCTCTCCTTCAGGTTCTTCGACCGTACGCGCACCGGCCACCTCATGTCGCGGGTCGTCAGCGACCTCTTCGAGATCGTCGAGCTCGCCCACCACGGGCCCGAGGATCTCTTCATCTCCCTCGTAACCTTCGTGGGCGCCCTCGCGGCCATGGTCTCGATCGAGTGGCGGCTCGCGGCCATCCTCGCCGTGACCTTCCCCCTGATCGTGCTGTTCATGGGGCGGCGGCGTCAGTCGCTCGCGCGCACCGCCCTCGAGGTAAAGAAGAAGACCGCGGTGATCAACGCGAACCTCGAGAGCAGCATCTCGGGCGTGAGGGTGACGCGCGCCTTCGCGAACGAGGGTTACGAGATCCAGAAGTTTGAGGAGGGCAACAAGCTCTACCGGTCGGCCAAGGGCCTGAGCTATCGGGCCATGGCGGTCTTCCACGCGGGCATGGAGTTCGGCACGACCATCCTCAACGTGGTGGTGATCGGTGCCGGCGGCTGGTTCGTGATGCGCGGCTCGATCGACTACGCCGACCTGATCGCCTTCAGCCTCTACGTGAACGCCTTCATCCAGCCCATCAAGCGGCTGGTGTCCTTCGTCGAGCAGTACACCACGGGCATGGCGGGCTTCGAGCGCTTCATCGAGCTCATGCGCGTCGAGCCGGAGATCGCCGACAGGCCCGGCGCCGTCGAGCTGGGGCGGGTGGCCGGGAATATCCGCTTCGACGATGTCTCCTTCTCCTACGAGAACGACGTGAGCGTGCTGCGCCACATCGATTTGGACATTCCCGCGGGCAGTACGGTGGCCCTCGTCGGGCCCTCGGGCGGCGGCAAGTCCACGCTCTGCAGGCTCATCCCGCGCTTCTACGAGATCGCCGGCGGCTCTGTGACGATCGACGGCGCCGATATCAGAGACATCGGGCTGGCCTCGCTGCGCGAGCATATCGGCATCGTCCAGCAGGACATCTTCCTCTTCGCTGACACGATCAGGGAGAACATCCGCTACGGCAAGCTGGACGCCACCGACGAGGAGATCGCGGAGGCGGCCAGGCGCGCGCACATCCACGAGTTCATCGCCTCCCTGCCCGATGGCTACGAGACGAACGTGGGTGAGCGCGGCACCCTGCTGTCGGGCGGGCAGAAGCAGCGCATCAGCATCGCGCGCATTTTCCTGAAGAATCCGCCCATCCTCATCCTGGACGAGGCGACTTCCGCCCTCGACACGGCCACGGAGCTGCAGATCCAGCGCTCGCTGGAGGAACTGTCGCGCGGACGCACCACGCTGGTGATCGCGCACCGCCTCTCGACCATCATGAACGCGAGCGAGATCGTCTACATCGACGACGAGGGGATAAGGGAGCGCGGCGCGCACGCCGAACTCCTCGCCAAAGGGGGGCTCTACGCCTCCCTCTACGAGGCGCAGTTCGCGGCGCGCTGAGGGGCGGGCGCGGGAAGCCGGGAGTGCTGAAGCGACGCGGCGCCGCTTTTAACGCGGCGCCGCGCCCACGCCCAAGCGGCGAGGCTCCGAAGCGCCCGGCCCTCCCGGCCTCAACGGGTTGCCGCGCGCGGCCGGCCGCAACCCCCGGCTCGCGAGTGTGGCCGCGGCGGCCCTATTCCTCACCGCCGCATTCGCATTCGGGCAGACGGGTCGCCGCCAGGCCGGCGAACTTGCCGACTTCGCTCTTGGCGGCGGCCAGGCCCATCAGGGTGCCGGGGCCGCCGACGCAGCCGCCGGGGCAGGCCATCCCTTCGACCAGATCGGGCGACGACTTGCCGGCCTTGATCTCCGACAGCATGGTCCTGCAGTTGCGCAGGGTGTCGGCCTTGGCCACGGCCAGGGGTGGCGCGCCGTACTTCTTCTCGGCCGTCTCGGCGATGGCGCCGGCGACGCCGCCCGCCACCGCGTAGCCGCGACCGAGCGAACTCGCCTCGGCAGGAAATTCCGAGGGGCCGATCGCCGCGAGGTCGATGTCCTTGGCCACGAAGATGGCCGCCAGCTCTTCGAAGGTGAGGACGTGGTCCACGAAGGGCCTCAGCTCGGGCTCGAGGGCCTCGGCTTTCTTGGCGATGCAGGGGCCGATGAACACGACCCGCGCCCCGGGATCCTTCTCCTTGATCAGGCGCGCCGTCTCCACCATGGGGGTGAAGCTCTCGGCGATGTTGCCGGCGAAGGCCGGAAAGTGCCGCCGCGCCGTCATGACCCAGGAGGGGCAGCAGGAGGTGCCGAGGAAGGCCCGCGGGGCGGCGGGAGCGCTCGCGGCGACTCCGGCAGCCGAGGCGCCCTCGTCTGCTTCCACAATGCCGGCCGCCCCCGCTTTCCGCTCTGCGATGCGCTTGGCCAGCAGGATCGTGTCGCAGTCGGCGCCGAGGGCCACCTCGCGGACGCCCCTGAAGCCGACGGCGCGCAATCCCGCCGCTATCGCTCCCGGCGAGGCGAGCCGGCCAAACTGTCCCACGAAGGAGGGCGCCAGGAGGGCGTAGGGCCGGCTCTCCTCCGGCCCCATGAGCTGGTGCAGGACCTGCACCAGCTCGGTCTTGTCGGAGATGGCGGCGAAGGGACAGGACACCGTGCAGAGCCCGCAGTTCACGCACTTGTCCTGGTCGATCGCGGCGTAGCCGTCGGCGTCCGAATGGATGGCGTCGACGCCGCAGGCCGCCGCGCAGGGGCGCACCATGCGCGTGATCGACTGGTAGGGGCAGGCTTTGACGCATTTCATGCACTTTATGCACTTCTTCTGGTCGATGAAGGCCTGTCCCCCCTCGGGAAAGGAGATGGCGTTGACCGGGCAGACGATAGAGCAGGGGTGGGCCATGCAGGTCTGGCACATGTTCGTGACGATAACCTTGTCCTCGGGGCACTTCTCGCAGGCGGCGGTGATCACGTTGACGATGGGCGCGGCGAGGACCTTCGACCGCGTGAAGGCTTGGCCGATTCCCGCCGAGACGGGCGTGTTGTTCCGCTCCTCGATGAGGGGCAGCCCGAATGCCAGCCGGACGCGCTGGCGCACGATCGAGAGCTCCTTGTAGGAGCAGCAGCGGTAGGTCGGCTTGCCCATGTCGATTATGGAGAAGGGGAGGTAGTCGATATCCTCGGGCTTCTTGCCCGAGAGGACGAAGCGCGTGATGCCGATGAAGATCTTGCGGCGTATGTCCGTGCAGGGCGTGTAGAGGCCGCGCATCCTTTCGAAGACTTCAGGCATCGCGGCCCTCCTCGTCGGGCGCGCCGAGGATCAGCGGCAGGGCCTGGCGCTCTATCTCCTCCATGACCACTTCGAGCGTCGCCCGCTTGATCAGCCGCTCGCCGACCGTCACCACGGGCGATTCCGCCCCTCCCGCGCAGGTCTTGTCCAGGCAGCGGATCGCCTCGACCTTAACGAATCCCGCCAGGTCGGCGTCATCCTCGAGCGCCTCTATGATCGATTCGCCGCCCGCGAAACAGCAGTTCGTGCCGACGCAGACGCGCACCTTTATTGGCTCCATGCACCCCTCCGCAAGTCGGTCCGCCCGGCGTCGATCGCCCGCGGCCGCCAGTTCAGAGTATCGGCGAAGACGCGCCGGCGCTCAATGCCCCCGCCGCGCATCGTCCGATGGTCAGAAGCTCGTGCTGCTGCGGGCTTCGATTCATGGCGACCGCAGGAAGGGGAGGTCCGCGGTCTGCGCGAGCCCCGCGCCCGTCATGACGATGGGGATCGCGACGCCGATCGCGGCGTGCGCCAGCGTGAGGCCGAGGTGCGCCTCGTGGTCGCCGCGCCGCAGGGCGTCGGAGGTCAGCACTCCGAGAAGGAGCTGCCCTCCCATCAAGCCCGTATGGACGAAAAAGGCCGTAAGGTGGATGTCGGCGCGCTTCGTCCGTTCGCCCAGGGGCAGCTTCATGGAAAGCCCCGTGACGGCGTTGCTCAAATACAGGGCCTCTCCCGCGGCGAGCAGGCCGACGTGGATCCAGCGCAGGGTCTGTCCGTCGGCGTAGAGCGCGGCGAGGGCGCCCGTTATGGCCGGGTCGTTTTCGTCGGCGATGCCCAGCGAGTCGCGGATCGCGTGGCCCCGCGTCATGAGGTCGAGCGCCCGCGCCGCGCCGAGGGCGCCGGCCGCGAAGAAAAGTCCCGTGGAAATCCAGCCAGCGGTCATGTGGTATTCGACCTTGCCCGGGAAATCGAGGATGGATGGATTGACCGATTTCGAAGGCCCGCTCACCGCCTCCTGGGCGCCCGCGCCCGCCGCGAGCGCCGCGACGAGGAGAAGCGCCGCAAGGCTCTTCCGTGGCGCCGACCATATGCCATGGTTTTGCTTCATGCGTACAGTATAAGCGAATGCCGCCCGCCGCGCACGGCCGGCTCAACGCTCCTGTTCCCAGAAAGGCTCGGAGAAGGGAGTGACCCAGCAAAGGGCGGTGCGCCATGTTCCGCATGAATCGATGAAGCTGACTCTATAGCAGGTAAGCTCCGCGTGCGCGCCCATCATGGCTGTCGGCGGCATCAGCCGGATCGTCAGTGGGGTCGCGTTTCGCGCCCGCAGCGCTTTCAGCACGTTTCGCTTGCAGGAGGCGAAGTAAAGGGCTGGTATGGAAAAGCCGACGGCGATGGTGCCGAGCACCTCGAGAATCATGCAAGTCCCTCTCGTTCCGAAAATTATTTTCTAATCATTATGCGTTGAATGTATATGGCTCGCGGTTCTGGCGCAAGCTCCTTCGCGCCGGAACCAGGCAATTCTGAAACAAATCACGACTTTGTTTCACGAGATTCGCGAAAGAATGCCATGGACATTCCTGCGCGTAAAGGTTAAGCTGCTTAATAGTTAAGCAAGTTACCTATATCGATATATGCGAAGGGGGCGCCATGAGCGCATCCGATCCTCGGCTCGACCGCACGGTCGACGCCATCCTGGAGACCCTCCCTCCCGTATGGGACCGCATACGCTTCAACCTGCGGGTGGCGGGCGTGAGGAAGTTCGGGATAAGCCTGGAGCAGTTCCACACGCTCAGGCATATCCGCAAGGGTTACTGCCACACCGGCGACCTGGCGGAGAAAATGATGGTGAGCAAGCCGGCGGCCAGCCAGGCGGTGAGCGTCCTCGTCGCCAAAGGCCTTGTGAGCCGGGTGCCCGAGGCCGGCGACCGGCGCCTCGTCCGCCTCGAGCTGTCGAAGTCGGCGCACGAAGTGATGGACGCAAACTTCAGGGAGAACAGGGCGTGGACGCGCGGGCGGATGGAGAACCTCCCGCCCGAAGACCTCGAATGCGTGCGGCGCGCCATGGAAATCCTCCGCGCCACCTTCGCCGCGGACTCGGGCGGGGGAAAATAGCGATGCGCGATCTCAGGAAGCTGCTCCGCTTCGCCAGGCCCTATTGGAAGCAGGCGCTCTACGCCCTCGTCACCCTCCTGGCGATGGTCGCCCTCGATCTCGCCATCCCCCGCCTGGTGGGAAGGATCATCGACCAGGGCATCCGCGGCAAGGACATGGGCGCCGTCCTCTCCATATCGGCGGCTATGCTCCTCATCTCGGCGCTGGACGCGCTGGCCGCCGTGCTCAACAACAACGCCTCGATCCGCGTGGGCGAGGGCGTGGCGCGCGACCTGCGCGACGCCGTCTTCGTCAAGGTGCAGGGCTTCTCCTACGGCAACCTCGACCGCTTCTCAACGGGTAGGCTCATGGTCCGCCTGACCAGCGACACCGGCGCCGTGCAGCGCCTGATGCAGGTGACGCTGCGGATCGGCACCAGGGCGCCCCTCACCATGGCGGGCAGCATCGTCCTCATGTTCGTGACGAGTCCCGCCCTCGCCGCGACGATGGTGCCGATCCTCGTCGCCAGCGTCGGGCTCATCCTCCTCTTCAGCGCGAAGATGGAGCCCTTCTTCCGCGCTGTCCAGCAGAAAATGGACAGCCTGAACACGGTGCTGCAGGAGAATATCGCCGGCGTGCGCCTCGTGAAGTCCTTCGTGCGCGGGGAGCGCGAGGCCGCCCGCTTCGGACAGGCCAACGACGGCCTCGCCGCGGACACCGTCAAGGTTATGCGATTCATGTCGTCGATGACGCCCGCGCTGACGATGTTCATCAACGTCGGCCTTGTCCTCGTGGTCTGGTTCGGCGGGCGGCAGGCCATCGACGGAGACCTGTCCCTGGGACAGATCGTCGCCTTCGCGAACTACCTCCTCGCGACCATGCATCCGCTGACCGCGATGACCCAGCTCTCGAACACCTGGGCCAACGGCCTCGCCTCGGCCAAGCGCATCAACGAGGTTCTGGAGGCGGCGTCCGACGTGGCCGAGCCGGCGAGCCCTGAGCCTCTGCCCGAGGCGACCCCCGGCGGCATAGCCTTCGAGGGCGTCGGGTTCCGCTACAACGGCGATTCCGGCGAGCCTGCCCAGCCGGTGCTCGAGGCAATCAGCGCCCGCGCCGAGCCGGGCAAGACGCTGGCCATCCTGGGCGCGACGGGCTCGGGCAAGTCCTCCCTTGTGAACCTGATCCCGCGCTTCTACGACGTCTGCGCGGGCGGCGTTTCGATCGACGGCGCCGACGTGCGGCGGATCGGGCAGGATTCCCTCCTGCGGCACATCGCCGTGGTGCCCCAGGAGACCATCCTCTTCACGGGAACGGTGCGCGACAACATCCGCTACGGCCGGCCCGACGCGGGGGAGGACGAGGTGGTCGCCGCGGCCAAGGCCGCCCAGGCCCACGATTTCATCCTCTCCCTGCCGCAGGGCTACGACACCCGCGTGGAGGAGCGCGGGCGGAACCTCTCGGGCGGGCAGAGGCAAAGGGTCGCCATCGCCCGCGCGCTCATCCAAAAGCCGAGGATCCTCATCCTCGACGATTCGACCAGCGCGGTGGACGTCGAGACGGAGACGAAGCTGCAGGACGCCATCCGCGAGCGCATGGGAGCGGCGGCCGGCTCGATCGCCACGACTTGCGTGGTCGTGGCCCAGCGCATCAGCACGGTGCTCAACGCCGACAAGATCATCGTCCTGGACGGGGGCCGGATCGCGGCGGAGGGAACGCACCGCCAGCTCCTGCGCTCCAGTCCGGTCTACCGCGAAATTTACGATTCGCAGCTCGGCGGGGGCCTGAAGGCCGCCGGCTCCGTGGAAGGAGGGCGCCATGGCCTATGAGCGGCCCATCCCCACCAGCCAGGACGTCCGCACGTCCATGCAGCGGCGCAACGTCCGCCCGGGGAAGATCGAGAAGGCCAAGGACCCGCGGCGCGCGCTGGCGCGCCTCCTGCCCTACCTCGCGCCCTACAAGGGCCGGTTCGGCCTTGTCGTCCTCTTCGTCCTGCTCTTCTCGGCCCTCGGCCTCGCCGGTCCCTACCTCATGGGCGTCGCCATCGACCGCTGCATCGGCGGCAAGGACCTGCCCGGGCTCCTCAATACCGTCCTCCTCATGCTGGCTGCCTACCTTTCTTCGAACGCCTTCCAGCTCGCCGCCAACTGGCTGATCGCCCGGGTGTCGCAGGACGCGCTCAAGACCTTGCGCGGCGACCTCTTCGCCCACCTGCAGACCCTCCCCATGGGATTCTTCGACACGAACTCGGCGGGCGGGCTGATGAGCCGCCTCACCAACGACATCGACGCCATCAACCAGGCGGTCTCGCAGAACGTGATCGCCCTCCTGAGCGGGGTTCTGACGATGGCGGGAATCCTGGCCGCGATGTTCGCGCTCAACGGCTGGCTGGCCCTGGGAAGCCTCGTCATCCTGCCGATCATGTACTGGTTTTCGCGCTTCATCGCCACCTACACGCGGAAGGGCTTCCGCGACCTGCAGAAGAACCTGGGCGAGCTGAACGGGGTGGCCGAGGAGGCGATCGCCGGGCAGAAGGTGATCAAGGCCTTCAGGCGCAACGACTCGGTGGTCGAAGCCTTCCGCGTCCGGAACCGCGAAGTCTACGCCTCCAGCCTCTACGCCAACTCCTACGCCATGCTCCTTATGCCGCTGACCGGAGTGCTGGGGAGCTTCTTCGTCATCGTGCTGGCGAGCCTGGGCGGCTGGCTGGCCCTCGAGGGGCTGGCGAGCGTGGGCACGATCGCGACCTTCATCAACTACGGCCAGAATTTCACCTCGCCGCTGCGCCAGCTGGCCAATCTCTACAACGCCATCCAGGCCGCCCTGGCGGGAGCCGAGCGCGTCTTCGAGATCATCGACATGGCGCCTGAGGTCGACGAGGCGATGGCGGCGGGCGCGGGGGCCGATGCGCTCGGGGCCGTCGTCCGCCGGCCCGCGCCGGGCGCAACCCCGGCGCGGCGGCTGCGCGGCGACGTGAGCTTCCGCGACGTGCGGTTCTCCTACGTCGAGGGGCGGCCGGTGATCGCCGACTTCAGCCTAGACGTGAGGGCGGGGCAGACGATCGCCCTCGTCGGGCCGACGGGCGCCGGCAAGACCACCGTGATCAATCTGCTGACGCGCTTCTACGATCCCCAGGGAGGGAGCATCGCGATCGACGGGGCCGACATCAGGACCCTGCCGAAGGCCGACCTGCGGCGGAATCTCGGCCTCGTGCTGCAGGAGACCTTCCTCTTCGCCGATACGGTGCTGGAGAACATCCGCTACGGCAGGCTCGACGCGACCGACGAGGAGTGCGATGAGGCGGCGAAGCTTGCCGACGCCGACCATTTCATCAGGCAGCTGCCCCAGGGCTACCGCACGAACCTGTCCGAGCGGGCGGGCAACCTGAGCCAGGGCCAGCGGCAGCTCCTGTCGATCGCGCGGGCGATCCTCGCGGACCCCGCCATCCTCGTCCTGGACGAGGCCACGAGCAGCGTCGACACGCGCACCGAGCTGAAGATACAGAAGGCCCTGCTGCGCCTGATGGAAGGCCGCACCAGTTTCGTGATCGCCCACCGCCTGAGCACGATACGCGACGCTGACAGGGTGGTGGTGATCGACGGCGGACGCATCGTCGAGCAGGGGAGCCACGACGAGCTCCTGGCCGCGCGCGGTTTCTACCACCGGCTCTACGTGAGCCAGTTCAAGGGAAATGAATTATAACACATAAACATTGTATAATTATGTATTCATTCATTGACCTCGGCATGGAGAGAGGCTATGGTTTTCGAAAGCGTAACCTACTAGGAGGAAAACGTGAGCCCACTCTACGCGTTCGCGACCGTCATGGTTATCTTTGCCATATCCGACCTCATATCGACAAAGACAAAAGCCATCGTATCCAGCCTCTTCGCCGCATCGGTGCTGTTCTTGGCGGGGCTTTGGCTGAACATCATTCCCAAGACGGTCTTCACCGACTCGGGCCTTACCACCGTCGGCGCCGTCTCCACGGGCCTTCTCGTCACCCACATGGGGACCTTGATCAGCCTCAAGGAGTTCGCCAAGCAATGGAAGACGGTGCTCATCGCCGCCGCCGGCCTGGTGGGGATATTCCTCCTGGTCTATTTCGTCGGGACGCCGCTCGTCGGCAAGCAGTTCGCCGCCACGGCCGTGCCCCCCATCGCCGGCGGCGTCATCGCGGCCCAGATCATGATGGAGGGCGGCAAGGCCCTCGGAAGCCCCGCGGTTTCCCTCTTGGCCCTCCTCCTCCTCGTGCTCCAAGGCTTCGTCGGCTATCCCGTCGCGTCGATCTGCCTGAAGAAGGAAGCCGCGAATCTCGCGAAAGAATACAGCGGCATCAAGGATTCCGGCAAAGCGGCCGGCGCGGCGGCTGCTGCTCTCCCCGTCAAGAAACTTCTTCCCGCCTTTCCCAAGGATTACAACAGCATCTTCGTGCTCCTCGCCAAGCTCTCCCTGATCTCCGTCCTGAGCTTCTGGCTCTCGGGCGTCCTCAAGCCGATCATCGACATCAACAAGAACATCATGTGCCTGATCCTCGGTATCGCGTTCAGCGAGATCGGCTTCCTGGACACCGACATCCTGACCAAATCCAATTCCTATGGAATCGCGATGGCGGGGCTCCTGGGCGCCGTCTTCGCCGGCCTCGCGCAGGCGACGCCGGCCATGGTCGGGCAGTTGATCGTACCCGTCATCATAACGCTCGCCCTCGGCACGGTCGGCATCGGCATCGGCTCCATCCTCGTCGGAAAGCTGCTCAAGCAGAGCTGGGCGATGTCCTTCGCCATCGGG
>JAJTBU010000017.1 GCA_021286735.1 bacterium | reverse complement strand
CCCCTGGAACGGGAGTCCCCGGCAGGGCGTATGGGTCTCGCACGCCATAAAGGGCGTCTTTGCGATAGACGCCGACGCTCGAACAGCCGCCGCGAAGGCGGGCGCGGGAACCGGAGCGGCCGTCAGCGCGGCGGCCGGCGGTGCCCAGCCCGGCGCCGCGACGGGCTGGACGCCGATGAACGCGGGACTTCCAAAAGTATTCAACACGAATTTCGAGGAAGTGTCGGACTTCGCCTTGATTCCGACGGGGACGGGGGCGGAAAGCGCCGCTGCCGGCGGCGCGGGATGGGCTTTCCTCGCGGGATTGAGCTACAAAGGCACGATCCTTCAATGGGACCCGGCGGCGAGGGCCTTTTCGGAGCGATATGCCGCCGGCGCGGATTTCGACACGGTCGAATCGCTTTCCGCGGACGGCAGGGATGCCGGCTACGCGATATCGGGCGGCATGGCCCAGCGCTTTTTCCTGCCCTCCGGCGCGGGGAAGATAATGCTGAGGCCCGACGCCTGGCTCACCGGCGCGGCGAAGGCCGTCTCGCGGGCACTGGCGAGCCAATGCGGCGACCGCGCCCTCTGCCTCGCCTGGATCCCCCCGCCCGCGGGCCAGAGCGCCCCGCGCGCCGGATCGGCCCCCGTCGTACTCAAGGAGCTCGGACTCCTCGGCGGAGAAGACGGCGAAGGCGACGATCCGGCGGCCCTTCGCAGGGCGCTCGCCCGTAGGGCGCTCGCCGATGGCAAGGACGGTCTCTACCTCCAGACGGGCTTTGCCGTCAACAAGGCCGCGCGCGAAAAGTACTTGGCGCTCGCGACTTCCCTGGGACTCAACAGCATCGTCCTGGACATGAAGGACGACTCGGGCAAGCTGCGCTTCTCGCCCCTCTCCCCCGCCCTCGCGGGAATGGATAACGGCGGGGAGGCCCTCGACATAGAAGGCTTCGCGGAAGAAGCGCATCGGCGGGGCATGTACCTGATCGCGAGGATCGTCGTCTTCAAGGACGAGGCCCTCTACCGCCGCGACGGCGGCGCCCTCGCCCTGCGCGACGCGGCGAGCGGGCTCCCCTGGCGCGGACTGAGGCAGGACGGCCAGCCCAACCAGGAATTCTGGGTCGACCCCTACTCGCCGGAGGTGTGGCGCTACAACGTGGAGATCGCCAGGGAAGTGACCTCCAGGGGCTTCGACGAAGTGCAGTTCGACTACATCCGCTTTCCCACCGACGGGACGAATCTGGCCTCGGCGCGCTTTCCCGCTTCCGTCGCGGGCATGTCGCAGGAAGCCGTCCTGGAGTCCTTCCTGCGCTACGCCCGAAAGAACCTGTCGGCGCCGATCGGCGTCGACATCTACGGCTACAACGGCTGGTATCGCACCGGCGCCGGAACGGGCCAAAACCTCGAAATGCTGGCCAAGTACGTCGACGTGGTCAGCCCCATGTTCTATCCATCGCATTTCGAGCAGGGATTTCAGGCGCAGGCGCCGGCGGAGCTGCGCCCGTACCGCATCTACAAGCTCGGCACGCTCAGGGCCTCGGCCATAGCCCGGGGGAAGGTCCTCATCAGGCCCTACGTCCAGGCCTTCTACCTGGACGTGAGCTACGACCAGGCCTACTACGGCAAGAAATACGTCGCGCAAGAGATACGCGGCGTGCGAGAGGGCGCCGACCAGGGCATGACCTTCTGGAACAACGTCGGCCGCTACGATGACCTCGTCGGGACCTATCTTCCGCCACAGCGCTGAGCCGCGCTGACCGGTGCGCTCTCGCAGGGGGCGCCGGCGACCGGCGCCAGCCGCCGCGCGGCGCTTTGCATCTTCAAATCCCGCCGGAAATAGTCTACGATGAAGGCATGACACCAATGTGGAAAGAAGGCCGGCTCGGCCCGGAGCAGCGGCGCGCCCTCGCCTGGTCGCTCATCGCCCTCGCCGCCTGTCTCGCGATGAACGCCTACCATTACTCGCTGGAAGGCGCGAAAGGCCTGTACGTCTGGAACAGGACCTGGCTGTTCCGCTCCCTCATCCTCATGGGATTCGTCCCCGGCAGCGTGGCCCTGCTCTCATTCCCCCTCGAGAAGCTGAAGAGCAAGCGGGCCTCCAAGATATGCCGGGGCGCGGCGATCGCGCTCGCCGCCGTGGTCATCCTGCTCTCGACGACCCTAGGCGCCTACCTGATCGCGGGACCGCGCATGGGCAGCCTCGAGCCGGCCCGGCTGACCCTCATCAGCCCGGCGGAGGGCATCAAGCCCCTGGCTGCCGATGCGGCCGCGAGCGCCGCGCCGGCTGGCGCCGCTTCGGCCGGCCCCGCCGCGAACCAAGCCGCCTTCTTGGCGGGAGGAGCCGCGGGCGGCGCAGCCCAACCGGCGAAGGCCGCATCCTCGACGAACGTCGTATCTTCGACGAACGTCGTATCTTCGACGAACGTCGTATCTTCGACGAAGGCAGCGGCCGACCCCGCGCGCCCCCTGCTCAGGCTGAGTTTCTCGTCCGACCCCCATTGGGGCGCCGAAACTTCCGAAATCGGCGCGCGCACCGACATCCTGGCGGGCATCGCCGAGCACCGCCCCGACGCCTTCTTCATGCTCGGCGACACCGTGGAGACGGGTTCGAGCGCCTCGATGTGGAATTTCGCCCTGTCCGACCTCGAGGCGATCATCCCGAAGATTCCCCTGCGCCCCCTGATGGGCAACCACGACGCCCTGACCGGAGGCCAGTACCTCTTCAAGAAGGCCTTCTTCCCGCCCTCGCTGAAGAGCGATTCGGGCTCGCCCTACTATTATTCCATCGACGCGGGCGCGGCGACGATCATCGTGCTCGACCTGCCCTGGGGCACCGAGAATTTCGGCGCCCGCCAGCGGGCATGGCTCGAGCGCACGCTCAAGAAGGCCGACCGGACCAAGCCCATCATCGCGCTCTCGCACAGCTTCTTCTACGCCTCGGGCTACGACGACCCGTCCTTCGACAAGCCTTGGTACGATCATTACCAGAACATCCCCGCGGTGACGCCCCTCTTCGAGCAGTACGGCGTCGACCTCGTCGTCTCGGGACACAACCACTACCAGGAATACCTCGAGCACAAGGGCGTGCGCTACGCCGTGATCGGCACCATGGGAGGGATCCTCGATCCCGAGCCGACCTACATCTCCCCGGCGTCGAAATGGAGGGCCGTCGGCGTCTTCGGCCGCCTCGACGCCGATATCTACGCCGCCGAAGTCGTCCTCTCCTACAGGGACAGGAACGGCGCCCTCCTGCACGAGGAGCGCTTCGGGTATTGAAGGCTATCGAGGAATTCGCGCTTCACCCCTGTGGGGCGAGGCGGTTTTCGATGTCGGCCGCGCGCCGATGAAAGGGCTGTCTGCCTCGGAAGGCAGACAGCCCTTTTCGTTCAGCCACCGCCACAGTCGGCGACCGGCGAAAAAAAACCTTGACAGTTCCAAAATGCTAGGTAATAATACTACACAGTTCGTTATTTTACTACATTTCGCAGGAGGATATCATGCTCAAGAAAGCATCGTTGGCGACCCTGGTGCTGCTCGCCGTGGCGATAAGCCTCGCCGGAGCCGCGCCAAGCAAGATCATCATAAAGATCGGCTACGGCACGGCGGGCGGCCCGATCCACGAGGGCGCCCTGGAGTTCGAGAAACGCATCGAAAAGGCCAACCCCAACATCGACGTGCAGGTATTCCCGGGCGGCCAGCTCGGCTCCGAAGGCGAGATCATCGGCCAGCTTCAGGCGGGCATCACCGACCTGCTCCCGACGACGACCGGTCCCCTCGGCCAGATCGACCCGATCTTCTACGTGCTCGAGACACCCTTCGTCTTCCTGGACGAAGAGCAGGCGGACAAGGTCCTCGACGGCCCCGTCGGCCAGAAGATCCTCAAGGCCCTCGAGCCGAAAGGACTCATCGGCCTGGCCTTCTGGGAGAACGGATTCCGCGAGATGACCAACAACATCAGGCCGATAAAGGCCCCGGCCGACCTCAAGGGCCTCAAGATGCGCACCCAGCAGAACAGGCTCCACATCAAGTACTTCACCGATCTCGGCGCGAGCCCCACGCCCATGGCCTTCACGGAAATCTACAACGCCCTCGCCACGAAGGTGGTCGACGGACAGGAGAATCCCTACTCCCTGATCGCCACCAACAAGTTCTACGAACAGCAGAAATACGTCTCCCAGACCGACCACGTCTACTCGGCTGTGCCCGTCTACTTCTCCAAGGCGAAGTGGGACAAGCTTCCCAAGGACGTCCAGGACCTGGTGAAGACTACGATATACGATCTCAGGCTCTGGCAGCGGCAGCGCGGCCGCGACATGCAGAAAGACTATATCGCCGAGATCTCGAAGAAATCGAAGGTCGAGCTCCTCACGCTGGCGCAGAAAGCGGAGTTCCAGAAGGCGGCCGCCCCCGCCTACGCCTGGGCGAAAAAAGAATTCGGAAAGGCCTACGAGGAACTTCTCGACGAAGTGCTCGAAGCGGCGAAATAGTCTCTTCTAGTCATCAAGCCAAAGCGCCGGCCCGCGGTCGGCGCTTTGTTTCAGGAGCAGTACATGTCCGACACGAAAGAAAAGAAACTTTCGCCGCTCGAGCGCGTCGAGCGCGTCTTCCTCACGATCTTCGGCGTCGCCGCCACACTCACGATGTTCGGCAACGCGGCTTCCCGCTACTTGTTCAAGACCACCTTCGTCTGGGCCGAGGAACTCATCCGGATACTCTTCGTCTGGTCGATGTTCTTCGCCGTCACCACCTCCTTCCTGCGCAACGATCACATCGGATTCGATGGCATCGCCAAGAAGAAAGGCCTCCCCAACCTAGTCTACCGCGTCGTCTACGCCCTCTCGCTGACCGTGGTCGGCGGGATCCTCTGCTATTACGGCTATAAATACAATGGATTCACCGGCAGCGTGCCCCTCGCCGGCACGGGGCTGCCGACGGCCGTCCTCATGTGGCCCGGCATCCTGGCCGGCGCCGCCTGGGCGGCGATGGGCATCGCCAAACTCGTGAAAATCTGCATCGCCCCCAAGGGAGGGAAAGCGCAATGAACACCCTCATCCTCTACCTCGTGATCTTCGGGATCCTCTTCACCGTAGGCGTGCCGGTCGTGCTCTCGCTGGCCGCGGCCGCTGTGGTGATGCTCCTGACCAACAACCTCGACCTCATCATCTTCGCGCAGAAATTCGTCGTCTCAATGGACAACTTCGGCCTGACCGCGATGCTCTTCTTCATTCTCGCCGGCGAGATCATGAACGGAGGCGGCATGACGAGACGAATCGTCGCCGCCGTCTCCAAGCTCGTCAAGGGCATTCCGGGCGGGCTCGCGATCATAACCCTGGTCTCCTGCGCCCTTTTCGCCGCCATCAACGGCTCCGCCATCGCCACGGCCATCGCCATCGGCGCCATCATGTACCCCGCGATGATCAAGCAGGGCTACTCGCCCGCCTTCGCTGCGGCCACCATCGCGGCCGGCGGCATCATCGGGCCGATCATCCCGCCCTCGATCCCTATGATCGTCTACGGCTCGACGACCGGCGACTCGGTCGCGGCCCTCTTCTCCGGCGGCCTCCTCCTCGGCATCCTGATGACCATGGGCGAAGTGGTCGTCGCCTATTTGGTCGCCAAGAAGCGCGGCTACGGGGTCAACGTCCCCGAGATCGACTTCGGCAACACGAAGGGCATCGTTTGGGCGCTCGTCTTCCCGGCCCTGATCATGGTCGCCATCACTTCCGGACTGATGACGCCCACCGAGACCTCCGCCATGGCGGTCATCTACGCCTGGGTCATCGGCCAGTTCGTCTACAAGGAATTCAGGATCCAGGACCTGCCGCAGATGATGGTCCGCTCCATGAAGAGCTCAGGCGCCGTCATGGCGATCGTCGGCGCCGCCACCGCCGTGGCCTGGGTCCTCACCTACGTGCGGGTACCCCAGCAGGTCACGGAACTCATGGTCTCGACGATCAGCTCGCCCACGATGTTCATGGTCGTCACCTTCGTCATCCTCTTCATCGTCGGAATGATCATGGACCTGACGCCCGCGATCCTCATCCTCACGCCGATATTCGTGGGTCCCGTGGCGGCTTTCCATGTCGACCCGATCTTCTTCGGCGTATTCTTCTGCTCCACGCTGACGGCCGGCCTCATAACCCCGCCGGTCGGCACGCTCATCTACATCGGCTGCTCGATGTCGGACAGATCGCTATCCGACGTGGTGAGAGAGCTTCTGCCCTTCATCCTCGTCGTCTACGCCGTGCTCTTCGTGGCCGCGGTTGCGCCGGAGATCATCACCTTCATCCCGAAGAATGTCCTTCATCTCTACGGCGGCTGAGCGCCGGAAGGATCCGATCATGAGCAAAGAACCTTTGGTCCTGGCCGTCGACATCGGCACATCGTCCGTGCGGGCGATGGCTTTCGACCCCGCGGGGAAAGTCCACTGCCGCGCGCAGACCGGCTACCCGGTCTTGAGGCCTCGCCCTTACTTCGAGGAGCAGGATCCCGCCCTCGTGCGCGATTCGACCTATGGCGCCATCGCGGCGCTGCTGAGGTCGGAGGGCTTCGATCCCGGGCGGGTCGCCGGCATCTGTTTCTCCTCCCAGCTGTACAGCGTCATCGCGCTCGACGAAAACGACGAGCCGCTGACGAACAGCCTGCCCTGGTCCGACGGCCGGGCCGAACCCCAGGCCGAGGCGATGAAAGCCGCCATGGGGCCGCTGTGGCTCTACCCGATCACCGGCTGTCCGATGAATTCGATCTTTCCGGTGGCCAAGATCGCCTGGCTTCGCGAAGAGATGCCTGGAATATTCGAAAAGACGAGGCGATTCGTCAGCGTCAAGGAATTCGTCACGAGGCGCTTGATCGGAGAATGGGCGGTCGATCACTCGATGGCCTCTGCGTCGGGGCTCTTCGAAATAGGAGCCCACCGCTGGTCCGACAAGGCGATGGCCGCGGCGGGGATTTCGCCGGGGCAGCTTTCGCGGCCCGTGTCGGGGACCCAAGCCTTCCCACTCGCGCCGGGCTCGCCCCTCGGCGGGCTCGGCCTGCGCCCCGACGTGAAAATATTCCTCGGGGCTGGCGACGGGCCGCTGGCCAACCTGGGCTCGGGGGCCTCGGCCGTGGGCGCCATCAATATCGACCTGGGCACATCGGGCGCCGCCCGATGCATCGCCGACGCACCCGTGACCGACGGGAACGCCAGCCTCTGGTGCTTCAGCCTGAACGATTCCCTCTGGGCCTACGGAGGCATCGTCACGAATGTCGGAAACGCCTACCAGTGGCTCGCCTCGAACGCGGCCGAAGCTTCGGGCATGAGCGCCGACGCGGCCTACGAGTATCTGAACCGGCGCGCTTCGGCAGCCGGAGCGGGGGCCGCCGGGCTCCTCTTCCTGCCCTACCTCCGCAAGGCGCGCTCGCCCTACTGGGACGGAGGCCTGCGCGGCACGATGTACGGGCTCACGGCCGATCACGGCCTGGGCCACATGGCGCGCGCCCTGCTGGAAGCCGTCGCCTACGACCTGAAGACCATCATCGGACTCATGGACAGGCGAGTCCAAACCCTGCCCCATATCCTGCTAACCGGCGGTCTTTCGCGCTCCCCGGTGATCCCGCAGCTCCTCGCCGATGTCCTCGGCAGGGAGATCCGCATTCCCGAGCAGAACGAAGGCTCGATCGCGGGAGCGGCCCTCCTCGGGCTCGCGGCCCTGGGGCTCGTGGACGGCCTGGCCTTCGCCGGATCGGGCGCGGGATTCGCCGCGGTCCTCCCCGACCCGGAGAACGCGACGCTCTACGAGAAAGGCTACCGGCGTTACGCGGCCCTCGTGAAGGCGCTTCAAGACGCCCGCTTGGAGTGAGGGGACAGCATGAGAGTACTGATAACATCGAAATCATTCGGCAGGTACGCGCCCGAAGCCCTGGAATTCCTCGAAGCCCACGGCTTCGAGGTCAGCCGCGGCTCGAAGCCGACCATGAGCGCCGAGGAAATCGCGGCGGAGGTGCCCGGCTTCGACGCCCTGATCGTGGGCAACGACACCGTCGACGCCCGGGTTCTCGATGCCGGCGACAAGCTGAAGCTCGTGCACATGAACGGCACCGGCCTCGACGGCATCGATGTCGAGGCGGCCACCGCCAGGGGCATCCTCGTGGCCAACGCGCCCGGGGCCAACAGGAACGCCGTCGCCGAGCTGATCGTCGGGCTCATGCTGGTTTCGGCGCGCTCGATCGACGCGCACATCGACCTGCTCAAGGCCGGGCGCTGGGAGAGGAGCGCCGGCGTCGAAGTGAGCGGCAAGACCATCGGGCTCCTCGGGCTGGGCAATATCGGAAAGCGCGTGGTCGAACTCCTCTCTGGGTTCGGCGTGCGCCCCCTCGCCTACGATCCGCAGGCCGACGCCGCCTGGGCCGCGGCGCACGGCGTCGGGCTTGCCGACGCGATCGAGGAAGTATTCGCCGCGGCCGACTTCCTCGTCCTGACCCTCCCCTGCACGGAGGCGACCCGCAACATAGTCGACAGGCGCCGGATCGCGCTCATGAAGCCGACGGCGCGCATCGTCAACGCGGCGCGCGGCGGGCTTGTCGACGAGGACGCGCTCTGCGAAGCCCTGCGGGAGCACAGGATAGCGGGCGCGGCGCTGGACGCGTTCGCCGAAGAACCGCCGGCGGCGGATTCCCCGCTGCGGATGCCCGGCATCACGCTGACGCCGCACATGGCGGCCACTTCGGCCGAGACGGCGGCCAACCTGTCGTGGATCGTGGCCCGGAACGTCGTCGACGTTCTCGAATGCGGCAAGACCGACTGCTGCGTCAATGGAGGCGGGATCGCGAGGGCGATCCGCCGATAGCGAACATCGCGGCCGCGCCGAGACGGCGCCCGCGCATCATCACGAGGAGATTCGAATGGCAATCAAAGGAAATCTGGTGCCGAACATCACGATGTTCGATCGCGAGGGCAATATCGACGAGGCGAAGACATCCTGGCACATGGACTGGATGTTCTCCCGCGGCGTCGACGGCCTCTTCCTGACCGGCTCCTACGGGGCCGGGCCGCTCATGACCAACGAAGAGAGAGTCCGCATCTTCCGGCTGGCCAAGAAAGCCGCCGCCAATTTCAAGGGCAAGATACTCCTGCCCCACGTGGGCTGCATCGACACGGCGGGCGCGGTCGAGCTGGCGAAGGCCGCCCAGGCGATTGGCGTCGACGCCATCGGCGCGGTTCCGCCCTTCTACTACAAGCACACGGACGACGTCATCGTCGAGTACTACAAGGCCATCATCGAGGCCGTCGATTTGCCGGTCTACGCGTACAACAATCCCGAGACCTCGCGCTACACCTTCAACCTCAAGACCGTGCAGCGGCTCAAGGAGCTCGGGCTCGCCGGAATGAAGGACAGCCCGCTCTCCATAGGCTTCGTCTCACAGGTCGCCTACATGGCGCAGGAAGCCGAGGCGAGGGGTGAAAAGCCCTTCCAGCTCATCATCGGCACCTCGACCGGGTGGCTGCCCCTCTATTTCATGGGCGTGCGGGCGACGATCGCCGGCATGAACAACTGGGCCCCGGAAATCATGACCGAGCTCGTGCGCGCGACCTTCGCTGGCGAGATGGACAGGGCGAGGCAGGTTTACCTGGCCATGATGGACCTGTCGGCCAAGCTTCATTTCACCGATTCGACCATAGCGAGCCACATGGCCCTCTACGCCCGCGGATTCGACGCAGGCTTCCCGCGAAAGCCCATGCTGCTTCCCTCCTTCTCCGACTCCAAGTACAGGGAGATACGGGGCTATCTGGAGTTGGCCTTCTCGAAGCTGGGGCTTCCCTTCGAGACCGGAAACTTCGAAATCGACTGAAGAGGGGGACGAGGATCCCCGGCCACGATCGATTGGCGGTTGTGGCCGGGATTCCAAAGGCCGTATAATGAGGCAATGATGTCGATACCGCAGATAATGAACAATTACAACAGCCTCCGAAAATCGGAGATGAAGGTGGCGGACATCATCCTCGAGCATCCCGAGGCCGCCATCCATTTCTCGGTCAGCGAGCTGGCGGAGCTCGCGGGGGTCAGCGATCCGACCGTCATCCGCTTCTGCAGGAGCCTCGGCTTCAAAGGCTTCCAGGATTTCAAGATAAACCTCGCGCAGAGCATCATCCCGGATATAAGAAACATCCACGAGACCGTCAACCGCGGGGAGAACGTGCCCGACCTGGTGCGGAAGGTTTTCGACGCCAACATCGCGGCCATACAGAGCACCCTGGGAACCCTGGATTTCCAGGCCGTCGAAGCGGCGATCAACGAGCTGTCCGGGGCGAGCAGGATCATGTTCTTCGGTCTCGGCAACTCCGCGGTGGTGGCGAAGGACGCTTACCACAAGTTCTTCCGCACGGGGATACCATGCCAGTGGTTCGAGGACACGCACATGGCGATGATGGCGGCATCGATCATGGGGCCGGGCGAGGCCCTCGTCGTGATCTCGCACTCCGGATCGACGACCGACATAGTGGACGTGCTCGATGTGGCGGCGAAGGCGGGAGCGAAAACGCTCGCGATCGTGAGCCACCACAAGTCGCCGGTGTCGAGCGTCGCCACGCATACGCTCTGCGTCGCTTCGACCGAGACCGAATACAAGTTCGAGCCGATGGCCTCGCGCATCGCCCAGCTGAGCGTGATCGACGTGCTCTCCGTCGGCGTGACCATGCAGCGCAGCGAAGAATACATCGCCAACCTCGACAAATCGCGGAAAGCCCTGGTCCGCAAGCGGTACTGAGGGCGATCAATACCCCAGCGGCTCCCCCACGATGATCACGGTGAAGTCGGCGAGGGCGGGCTTGCGCTTCAGTATCTGATAAATTCGGCAGCTCCGCGTCGCACCCTTGCAGTCCATGCAGTGCCCCGCCACGACGCAGGGGTTGGGGCGGTTCAGGCGCCTGTTGTTCATCGGCGCGGCGATCTCCTCGACCCGGGCGAAGGCCTCCTCGAGGTCGGCCACGATCTTGTTCGCGCCCGCCACCACGACGACCTTTGAGGGCCCGAAGGAGAGGGCGCCCACGCGGTTGCCGTTGGCGTCGACGTTCAGGATGAAGCCGTCGCGCGTGATCGCGTTGGCGCCCGATATGAAGAGGTCGCAGGTGGGCTGGGCGCGCAGTATCCGCAGCTTCTCCTCGGGCCCGAGCCCGGGCGCGTTGTGGTCCAGGAGCGTCGCCCCCGCCGCCGCGGCGCGCTCGCGTACGCCGAGTCCCGCCACCGTCATGGAGCCGCCGAAGCCGATCGTCTTGCCCGGCGCCACGTACTTCATGACGAGGTCGGCCGCTTCCTCCCTAGTCGCCGCGAAGACGGCGTCGAAACCGTTCTTGGCCAGCGCCTCGCAGACTTTTTCGCCCCTCGTCCCGCAGGACCACCGCTCGACTTCGTTCATATCCTCTCCTTGCGCGAAATGGCTTGAGCCTCGGCGCCGGCGCGCCATGTCCCGCTATTCTGCCCCGCCGGCCGCGGGGATTCAAGCATGATCGCCCGCGCCGCCCATCCAGCCCATGCTGCGCGAGATGTCGCGGGCGGCCTTCTGCACGCGGGCGGCCACCTTGGCGGCTTCCAGGTCTGGCCTGATCTCGGAGGACCAGGAGGTGCTTACGGCGGAGATCACCTGGCCGCGGTAGTCGCGCACGGGCGCGGCCACGCAGTTGGTGCCGGGCTCGTTCTCCTCGTCGTCGCGGGACCAGCCCCGGCTCCTGCACTCGCGCAGATCGGCGAGGAGGGCCTCCACGCCGGCGTGGGTGCGCGGCCCCCAGGCTTGGAAACGCTCGCCCGCGAGGATGGACCGCACCTCCTCGTCCTCCATGTCCATGAGGAGGGACTTGCCGAGGGCGGTGCAGTAGAGCGGCTTCTGCTGGCCGATGATGGCGTAGGTGCGGAGGCTCGCGAACTGGTCGTAGCGGTCGATGTAGACCATCCGGCTGCCCTGGCGGCAGCCGAGGAAGACGATCGTGCCGAAGGCCGCGGCCAGCTCCCGCATCGCGGGCGCGGACTCGGTCTTGAGCTCGAGGCTGTTGAGGTAGGCGCTGCTCAACTCGATGAAGCCCGGGCCTAGCCGGTACTTGCCCGTATCCCCGGCCTTGCGGACGTATTCGCGCCCCTGGAGGACAGCCAGCAGACGGAAGGCGGTGCTGCGGGGGAGCCCCGCGCCCGCGGCGATCTCCGAAAGCCCCAGGCCGGAGGCGGCGTGGGCCAGCACGTCCAGAATATCGAAAGCCCTCTCCAGGGACTGCACCTTCATCTCGACCATCGTTCCCGCCTCCGATTCCGCGCCGCCCGGCCGATGCCTTGACAGGGACGGCAAATCGATTATTATAGAAGTGTCTACAAAATGGAATTGTATTCCATATTGTGGAACAAGTACAGGGCCGCCGGGCGATTTTCGCCATGGGCGACCAATCATGACCTTCAGAGAGGGCGACCATGGACATCCGCGAATACGTCAATTCCGAATACGCGAAGGGACTCGACACCGAGGGCCTGCGCTCCAACTTCCTCATCGGCGACCTCTTCCTTCCCGACCAGATCACGATGACCTATAGCCACGTGGACCGGATGATCGCCGGCGGCGTCACCCCGGCGACGAAGGCGCTCGCGCTGGCCGCCACCAAGGAGCTGGGCACGACCTATTTCCTGGAGCGCCGCGAGATGGGCGTGATCAACATTGGCGGGGCGGGCTCGATCACGGTCGACGGGACGAAGTACGCGGTCGGCGCCAGGGACGGGTTCTACATCTCGATGGGCTCGAAGGAAGTGACCTTTGCGAGCGACGACCCGGCGAACCCCGCCAAGTTCTACTTCAACAGCGCGCCCGCGCACCGCGCCTGCCCGACCCGCCTCGTGACGATGGCCCAGGCCAAGCACGTCGAGATGGGCAGCGCCGCCGACTGCAACAAGCGCGTCATCAACCAGTTCATCCACCCCGCGGTGCTGGAGAGCTGCCAGCTCGTGATGGGCATGACGGTCTTCTCCGAGGGGAGCGTCTGGAACACGATGCCCGCGCACACGCACGAGCGGCGCATGGAAGTCTACTTCTACTTCGACATGCCCAAGGACAGGGTGGTTTTCCACCTCATGGGCAAGCCGGGCGAGACCAGGCATATCGTCGTGCGCAACGAGCAGGCGGTGATCAGCCCGAGCTGGTCCATCCACGCCGGCGTCGGCACGGGCGCCTATACCTTCATCTGGGGCATGGCCGGCGAGAACCAGACTTTCACCGACATGGACAACGTCCCGATGGACGCGCTCAACTAAGATCCGCCCTGTCGCGGAACGGAATCCCGACTATACTTACAAGGAGAGGGAATTATGATTCTCGATAAATTCAAGCTTGACGGAAAAGTGGCGATCGTGACGGGCAGCTCCACGGGCCTGGGCCAGGGCATCAGCCTGGCCTTCGCTGAGGCGGGAGCGGCGGTGGTGGGCGTGGACTACGTCGCCTCCCCCGAGACGAAGCAGAAGATCGAGGCCCTGGGCGGCAAGTACCTCGAGGTCGTTGCGAACCTCGCCTCGATCGAGCCGATCGCCGACATCGTCGCCAGGACGCTCGCGGCCTTCGGGCGCCTGGACATCCTCGTCAACAACGCGGGCATCATCCGCCGCGAGGACGCCATCGACTTCAGCGAGAAGAACTGGGACGACGTGATGAACATCAACGCCAAGACAGTCTTCTTCTTCAGCCAGGCGGCGGCGAGGCAGTTCCGCGCCCAGAATTCGGGCGGCAAGATCATCAACATCGCCTCGATGCTCTCCTTCCAGGGCGGCATCAGGGTGCCCTCCTACACGGCCTCCAAGAGCGCCGTGATGGGCATCACCAGGCTCATGGCCAACGAATGGGCGAAGTTCGGCGTCAACGCGAACGCGATCGCCCCGGGATATATGGCGACGAACAATACGGCGGCGCTCAGGGCGGATTCGGAGCGCAGCGAGGCGATCCTGGAGCGCATCCCCGCCGGCAGGTGGGGCACCCCCGAGGACGTCCAGGGCGCGGCCGTATTCCTCGCTTCCGCGGCGAGCGACTATATCAACGGATACACGGTCGCCGTCGATGGAGGATGGCTGGCTCGGTAGGAGGCAACATGATAGCGGCTAACCTGAAGGACATCGCGCGGTACAAGGGCCTGGGCGAAAACCTCGACGAGGCGATCGATTGGCTCCTGGGCAGCGACTGGAAGGCCCTGCCCGACGGCAAGCACGCGATCGACGGAGAGCGCATCTTCGCCATCGCGCAGCACTATCCTTCCACGCCCGTCGTGCATTGCCGCTTCGAGACGCACCGGCGCTACATCGACATACAGATGATGGCGTCGGGCGCCGAGCTCATAGACGTGCGGATCGTGGACGGCCTGACCGTTCAGGATCCCTACTCGCCCGACATAGAATTGTACAGGAATCCGGAGACGGGCTCGTACCACAGCCTGCTGATGGTGCCCGGCGCCATCGCGATCCTCTTCCCAGAGGACGCGCACCGGCCCTGCGTGGCGATCGCGGACGTGCCGATAGCCGTCCACAAGGTCGTCGTCAAAGTTGAGATTAGCTAAGGAGAACAGCGCGATGAAGGTAGTGACGTTCGGAGAAATCATGCTCAGGCTCAAGTCGCCCGGACAGGAGCGGCTCTTTCAGTCCCCCCGCCTGGAGGCCACCTTCGGCGGCAGCGAGGCCAACGTGGCCGTCGCTCTCGCCAGGCTGGGCCTGCCGGCGGCCTACGCCACCCCCCTGCCCGACAACCAGATCGGCCGCGAGTGCTTGCGCGAGCTGCGCTACCACGGCGTCGACGTGTCGCCGATCGTCTTCAAGCCCGGGCGCATGGGCATCTATTTCTTCGAGAACGGCGCCAACCAGCGCCCCTCCAACGTCATCTACGACAGGGCCGGCTCCACGATCGCCGAGATCGAGCCGGGCGACATCGACTGGGCCGCGGCCTTCGCGGGCGCGGGCTGGTTCCACATCTCCGGCATAACGCCCGCGATTTCGCAGAAGGCGGCCGACGCCTCCCTGGCCGCGGCCAAGGCCGCCGCCGAGGCGGGGCTGACCGTCTCCTTCGACCTCAACTTCCGCGCCAAGCTCTGGAAGTACGGCGTCAAGGCTCAGGACATGATGTCGCGGATCGCGGCCTACGCCGACGTCCTCATCGGCAACGAGGAGGACTACCAGAAGTCCCTGGGCATCGAGGGGCCGAAGGGCGCCTCCGAGGGCTCGATCGACCGCGAGGGCTACGCGGCGATGTGCGCGCGCGCCCTGGCGAAGTTCCCCAAGGCGAAGTACGCCGCGGTGACGCTGCGCGAGAGCCATTCGGCGGACTCGAACGATTGGTCGGCCATGCTTGCGTCGCGCGAGGAGGCCATCGTCTCGCGGCGCTACTCGATCGCCGACATCGTGGACCGCGTGGGCGCCGGCGACAGCTTCTCGGCCGGACTGATCTACGGCCTGATCGCCTACGGCGAGCCGCGCAAAGCGCTCGAGTACGCGGTGGCCCTGTCCTGCCTGAAGCATTCGATCTCGGGCGACTTCGCCCTGGTCGAGCCGGGCGAGGCGGAAAAGCTCATGGGCGGCGACGCCTCCGGCCGCGTCCAGCGGTAGGACGGCCGTGCCCGGGAACCTCCTTCTGCGCGTCGCGGCCGAGGGTCCGGCCGATTTCCGGACTATCGGAGAGGCGCTCGCCGCGGCAGGGGGCTTCGGCTGGCGCGCCCCGGAGGGGCGCGCCACGATAGCCGTCGGCCCCGGCGTCTACTTCGAAAAGCTCGCGGTGACGCGGCCCGACGTCACGATCGTCGGATCGGGGCCGGACGCCACCATCGTCCGCTTCAACGACTGCGCGATGCGCCCCCTGCCCTCGGGCGAGCCGATGCGCACCTTCAACTCCGCCACGCTCTACGTGGGCGCCCCCGGATTCACGGCCAGGAACCTGCGCGTCGAGAACTGCGCGGGCGACGGGCGCGTCGTCGGCCAGGCGGTCGCCCTCTACGTCGACGCCGATCGCGCCGCCTTCCGCCAATGCCACTTCCTGGCGCGCCAGGATACGATCTGCCTGGGCCCCCTGCCCTCGAACCCCCTCCCCAAGGGACTGAACCCCGTCCGCCCCGTCCATGTCGCCGCGCCCGGCGACGAGCGCAGCCCTTTCCGGCACTATTTCGCCGGCTGCCGCGTCGAGGGCGACATCGATTTCATCTTCGGTT
>JAJTBU010000342.1 GCA_021286735.1 bacterium | reverse complement strand
ACTATGGTGACGACCATCGCTTCCTCCCTCAGCCCTGTCTGATCCGCTTGCGCAGCTTGCGCGGCGATACTTTCGCGGACGCGCGGCGCGCCGCTTCCTCGTCCTTCTCGCTCCGTTTCCGCCGTATCGCGATGAAGGCGACGCCCCCGGCGACCATCAGGAAACTGAGTATCTGTCCCATCGAAAAGTTGAGCGGCGTGGTGAAGGTGTAGGTCGGGGCATTGGGATCGCCCAACTTTATGATGTAGCCGAGGCCGGAATCGGGCTCGCGGAAATATTCGATCACGAAGCGTATGAGGCCGTAGCCGACGACGTAGCAGCCCGCGGCGAAACCTTCGAAAGCCTTGCGCTTGCGCACGACGAGCCACATGAAGAGCCAGAGGACGAGTCCCTCGAAGAGCGCCTCGTAGAGCTGCGAGGGGTGCCTCGGCAGGTTGACGACGTCGTTCATGGAGTTGACGGCGATGCCCGCCTTGGCGGCGAGTTCCTGGACCCAGGCCTCTTTGGCCGAGAATTTTTCCGCGTAGGGGAAGACTATGCCCCAGGGCGCGCCGGTCACCTTGCCCCAGAGCTCTCCGTTGATGAAGTTGCCGAGGCGGCCGAAGGTGTAGCCCAGGGGCGCCGACACCGCGATGATGTCCGCCCAGGCGAGCCATCGCTCGCCCTTGGCCTTGCACCAGATGAGCGTGGCGACGATGACGCCCGCGAGTCCCCCGTGGAAGGACATGCCCTGGTAGCCGACGAAGCGGCCCGTCTCGTCGAAGGGCCAGAGAATGAACCATGGGCGGCGCCAGTAGTAGTCGGTCGGCTCGTAGATCAGGGTTCCCGCCAGTCTGCCGCCCACCAGGACGCCCACGATGGCCCAGATGAAGAAATTAGCCGCCTGCTCCTCGCTCCAGCCCTTGCCGAGCCGCTTGGACTCGGAGCGGAAGAGGAGCCAGGCGATGCCGAAGGCGAGGACGTACATGAGGCCATACCAGCGGAAGGGGAGGCCGGGGATGATCTCGGGCTTGAGCCAGGCTGGGAAATCTAGCATTGCCGCCATCATTGCTCCTTGTTGTTCGGGTGGGTGATTTCGTCGCTCGGCGCGACCTCGCCGCTCGACGCGGCGCCGCCGGGAAGGGCGGCTCGGGAAGCCTGGTCCGCGCGCTTTCGGGAATCGGGCATGAGGGCGAAGGCGCAGAGCAGGTCGGCGAGGAAGGCCGCGATGAAGGCGGTGGCGCTCCGGGCGAGGATATGGGCGTCCTTGGCCGCGAGCAGGAGCTTCTGCGAATCGCGCAGGCCGGGAAAGACCGCCGCCGCCAAGAGGAGGGCGGACCCTGCCGCCATGAAGCCCGCGAGGGGTCTGTAGGCGCGGTACCGCGCCTCGTCGGCGTAGAGGAAGATCATGCACAGGGCGGGGACGACGCTCGGAAAGATCAGGCAGCGGAGGTAGGCCGAGGCGAAGCCGCCGGAATCGCTGAGCCCCACGCCCACCGCGACCGTGCCGAGAAAGAGCGGTTTCAGGAGCGACGCGGCGCCGGCGACAAGGTACCTTGCTTTCCTCATATCCAGCCCAGTCTAGTGATCCTGGCTCGGTCGGGTCAATAGACGCGGGATGTTCACTAGCGGCGTCATTTCATACTATACTGCGGCGCGCATTGACACCCGGGCCATTCTATAAGGATAGTTCAGCCATGAAACTTTTCAGGGGGAACCTGCGGCGTTCCTCGATCGCATGGGGTCTTGTCGGCCTCCTCGCCTTCTCCGCGAGCTTCTTCGCGGTCTCCGTGCCCGAAGCGGTGGCCCAGGCGGCGAAGCAGCCCGACGACGACGCAAAGCGCTATTCGCAGCTCATCCAGACCATCTACCAGTTCATCGTCCAGAACTATGTCGACGAGGTGGATCCCTCCAAGCTCTACGAGGGCGCCATGAAGGGCATGTTCGACGCGCTCGGCGATCCCCATTCCACCTTCCTGGATGAGGCCATGCTCTCGGACTTCATGCGCGAGACGGACGGCACCTACGCGGGCGTCGGCCTCTACATCTCGAAATCGGCGAAGGCGCCCTCCGGCGGCGAAGCTTCCTTCGTCGAAGTCGTCTCCCCCATCGAGGACAGCCCCGCCTGGAAGGAAGGCATCCTTCCGGGCGACCTCATCGTCTCCATCGACGGCGAGTCCACCGCCGGCATGACGGTCGACCAGGCCTCCGCAAAGGGAGCGGCGTACGAATACGCCGTCGAGTTCACGCGCGCGACCATAGAGATCCCCGCGATCAAGACCGGCATCATAAAGAAGGGCGGCGCGACGATAGGCTATCTGCGCATCATCGAGTGGATGCCGCAGACCTCGGAGCGGCTCAAGGCGGCTCTCGGGCAGATGGCCGCCGAGGGAATGACCCACCTCGTCGTGGACGTGCGCTCCAACCCCGGCGGGCTCCTGAGTTCGGTCGTGGACGTCAGCGACCAGTTCC
>JAJTBU010000341.1 GCA_021286735.1 bacterium | reverse complement strand
CTTTTCGGTGGCTTTGGCGGCCTCGTCCTCGAAGTAGTACATGTCGGCGAAGGTCGTCGTGCCCGATAGGGCCATCTCGGCCAGGCAGAAGAGGGAGGACCAGTAGACGAGGTCCGGCTTTACGAGATCCCGCTCCAGGGGGAAGAGGAAGCGAAGGAGGCGGTCGGGCATGTCCTCGCCGGCGCCGCGGAAGGCCGACATCGGGACGTGGGTGTGCGTGTTGACGAAGCCCGGCATGAGGAGCCTGCCGCGCGCGTCGATCCTGCGGGCGGCGGAGCGGCCGGCCGCTTCCGCCGCCGGCCCGGCGGCGGCTATCCGTCCGTCTCTTACGGCCACGTACCCGGGCTCGAAGATCCGCCACTCGGGGTCGACGGTCAGGACGGCGGCGCCTTCGACAATTAAGTCGTCGATTATCAGGTCGTCGGCGGGAAGCGTGGCGGCCGTGGAACCAGCCGCGGAGGCGGTCGTCGGCCGAGCCGCGCCGCTGGCTCCGCCGGCGGCGCGCTGCGTCCGCCCGCTCACGCCGAGGCTCCGCCGCCGCCTTCGCCCGCGGCGATCGGCTTGAACTTGTCCTTCGCGATCTTGCCCTCGAAGAGCTGCTTCTTGCGGATGGCCTCGCGCCGATCGCGGATCAGGGTCACGACGATGAAGCCCAGGATGGTCACGAAATAGGGCAGGGCCTGGATCAGTTCGGGAGGCAGGCCGACGTTCTGCAGGTAGGTGGCCATGGCGTCGGTCAGGCCGAAGATCAGCGAGGCGAAGATCGAGCCGACGGCCGTGCCGCCGGCCACCACCTGCGCCGCGTTCGCCACGTAGCCGCGGCCGGCGGCGATGCCGGAGGTGAAGTTCGAGGTGTAGCCCATGCTCAGGAAGCAGCCGGCGATGCCCGCCAGCACGCCCGACACGGCCAGCGTGAAGAATTTGATCTGGTCGGGGTCGATGCCCGCGGCCTTGGCCGCCGCCACGTTCTCGCCCGTGGCCTTGATCCGCCGGCCTATCGTGGCCTTGTTCATCACGAAGTGGATCACGGCGACCGCGGCGAGCGCGATCCAGACGACGATATTCTGCCCCGAGATTATCTTTCCGACCCAGGGGATGTCCGCGATGAAGGGGATGTTCAGGAAGGGCAGTGTCTTGCTCGCGAGCGAGGAGGAGATGCCCTTGTCGCCGGTCAGGGCGAAGAGGACGAAGACCGTGCCGCCGGCGGAGAAGAGGTTGAGCGCCACGCCGCAGAGCACCGCGTTGGCGTCCAGCTTGAGGGCGAAGAAGCCCAGGGTGAGGGCGATCAGCACGGCCACGGCGATGCCCGCCAGGAGGCCGATCCAGGCCGAGCCCGAGGCCGCGCTGGCGATCACGCCCACCAGGGCCGCCCAGAGCATCGATCCCTCCAGGGCCATGTTCTTGATGCCCGCCGCCTCGGTGATCACCGCGCCCAGCGTCACGAGGAGAATTGGGGCGGTCGAGCGCAGGACGATGAACCAGTAGTTGGACGACGAGAAAACGCTGACGATGAAGTCGATCATGCCTTGCCTCCCTGCGCCGCAGCCGCGCCCGCGGCCGCCTCGGCGAGCAGGGCGTTCTTCCTGAGCCTGCGCGCCTTGAAGTAGTTGATGATCTTGTCCGAGGCCAGGATCAGGATGATGAGACCCTGCAGCAGGGTGATGAACTCGAAAGCCACGTCGCCCCGGCGGGACATGAAGTCGGCGCCCACCCTGAGGTAGGCCAGGAAGAAGGCCGAGATCGGCACGAACTTAGGGTTCTTGCGCGCGAGCATGGCCACGATCACGCCGTCCATCGCGTAGGAGGGATTCATCTGCCAGATGAAGGCCCGGTAGAGGCCCGACATCTCAACGGCGCCGCCAAGGCCGCCGATGAAGCCCGACACGAAGTGGGCGTAGAGGGCGACCGTGGCGACCGGGATGCCGGCGTAGGCCGCGAACTTGGGGTTGGCGCCGACGATCCTGATCTCGAAGCCCCAGCGCGTCCTGAAGAGGAAGATCGACACGATGACGATGAAGGCCGCCGCGATGATGAAGCCCGCGTGCAGCTGGGTGTTCTCGACCAGCTTGGGCAGGTTGAAGGTCTTCTCGAAGGGCATGGACGCCAGGATGGTCTGGTTGCGGTCGCGCAGGTAGTAGAGGATGATGAAGCTGCCGACGAAGTAGAAGATGTAGTTGAACATCAGGGACGACACGAGTTCGTTGGCCCGCCACTTGATCCTGAGGATGGCGGGGAGCATGCCGATCAGGCCGCCGACCAGCCCCGCGGCCAGCATGGCCACCGCCGGGTGGATGCCCGCCGGCATGTGGAGCTTGACGCCGACGATCGTCGCCACCACGGCGCCGATGTAGAAGCAGGAGTCGACGATCAGGCTCATGTAGCGGAGCTTGTAGATGATGCACATCGCCAGGCCCGTGAAGGTGATGGGCACCATGGCGATCAGCAGGTAGTAG
>JAJTBU010000340.1 GCA_021286735.1 bacterium | reverse complement strand
GCCCCCGAGCCGGCCCTGGGGCGAGCCCGGCTCGCTCCTTTGCGGAAGCGGGGCCGGGCGCGTCCCGAGGCCGTCCAGGGTCAGAACTGCTTGGTCAGCAGATGGATGTCCACGAGCTTGGTGCCGAAGATCGCCTTGTCGGTGTTGCCGACGCGGGGGTGGCTGCCGAAGATGACGTTCTCGTACACCATCGGGAAATAGGGCTTGTCCGTCATCAGCTGGATCTGGGCCTTTTCGTAGGCCGCCTGGCGGGCCTTGGGATCGAGCGTGTAGCGGCCGAGGCTGATGTTGGCGTTGACGATGTCGTTGTTGTACACGGCGCCGTTCATGCCCGTGCCGATGGACACGCCGTTGAAGATGATGCAGGTGTAGTCCGGGTCGCCCGTGGGGGTGAACCAGCCGGTGACGACCATGTCGTAGGCTTCCTCGCCGGTCTTGCTCATCTGGATGATCTGGGCGTTGACCATGGGGATCACCTTGATGAGGTCGACGCCGAGGACGGTCTTGACCTGGTCCTTGATGTTGTTGGCGATCTTGACGCGGTCGGTGATGTTGCCGACGACGAGCTTGATGCTCTCGGGAACCAGCTTGGCCTTGAAGTCGGCCGACAGGGAGGCGAAGGCGGCCTTGGCCTTGTCGCGGTCGAAGTACCAGTCCTTGTCGGAGAACTCGGCGAAGGGAGTGCCCGCGGGGGCGCCCTGGACATAGCCGAGGAAGGACGGCTGCATCATCTGGTTGGCCGGCTTGGCGTGGCCGTTGAAGAGGTCGACCTGCCTGATGAAGGGAATCGGGTTGATGGAGTAGAAGATCGCCCGCCTGAGCTTGGTGGAATCGAGCTCGTCGTACTTGCCGGTGAGGTCGAGCTTGCCGTTGCGCTTCTGGCCGACCAGGGGGGAGTTCATGTTGAAGACGCCGTACCAGATGGTGAGGCCGGGCTTGGAGACGATGTCCACGCCGGCGCGCTCGATGGCGGAGAGGTCGAGCTTGGAGAGATTGAACGCCATGTCGACTTCGCCGGTGATGAGAACGTTGTTGACCTGGGGCTGCTCGGACATGGCCCTGAACTGCACGTTCTTGAAGGCCACGGATTTCGGGTTGTTCCACCAGGCATCGTTGCGGGTGACGTTGACTTCCTGGGGGTTGGGCCAGGAGACGAACTTGTAGGGACCGGTTCCCACGACGACCTTCGTGCCGTAGTCGGCGCCGGCGGCCTCGACGGTTTCCTTGTCCTCGATGCCGGAGCAGTAGTGGGCCAGGATGTTGAGGGCGGGTCCGTAGGGCGAGGGCGTCATGTACTTGGCGCGATCGGCCCAAGCGGTGAGGGGGACGGTGGCGTATTCGGGATCCTTGAGCTTGCCCCAGGTGATCTTCACGGTGTAATCGTCCACCTTGTCGACGTCCAGGATGGCGCTGAACATGGACTTGGAGCTGGACTTGGGGTGGTGCAGGATGCGGTTGAACGAGAATACCACGTCGTCGGCGTTGAAGACGTTGCCGTTGTGGAACTTGACGCCCTTGCGCAGCTTGATGGTGTAGACGGAGCCGTCCTTGGACACCAGGCCGTTCTCCACCGTGGGGAGGGTTTCCGCGAGGATGGGGTAGAACTGATTGTCGGGGGTCATCCCGATGAGCGGCTCGTTGATCTCGCGCATGATCTGCGCCTCGTTCAACGTGGTGTAGATGTTCGGGTCGAGGGGCTGGGGCGCCGCGGCGAGCACGAACACGAGGGTGTCCGCGTCGCGGTTGCGCAGGGCGGGGCCCTTCGACTGGGCGAAGGCCAGGCCACCCAGGCAGAGGGCGACGACCAGGATCGCTGTCAACTTCTTCATGCCTATCTCCTCCAGGAAAAAGTGATTATGTTAGGTTGCTACGCAACCGTTTTTCGATTGGCAGAGCCTGCGGCGCCCTAGGCCGCCGCGGCGGAGCGGTTTTCCGGACGCATCAAGTAAAGGCCGCGAACTTGCCTCCGAGCATGGCCACGGCGTGGACCATCCGGTAGACGTTCCGGAAGTCCGCGCTCTCGTAGGCCACCGAGCGCCCCGAAGTGCGCACTATACCGGGGATCACCGCCACGGCGTCGGCCACGGCGGTGGAGACGAGGTCGATATCCAGGCGGGTGGGCGCCGCCGCTCTGACCGGGCGATAGGCGCCGAGGCCGGCCAGGGCTGTGGTCGCCCCTTCGGCAAAGGCGCCTTCAAGGCGCTCGGGCGGGTAAAGTTTGCCGGCGAAGCGGCCAAGGCCTTCCTTGGTGCGCACGTAGACCGGCGCGGGGCTGAACTTGCCTTGTAGAAAGGATTCCAAGATGTCGTCGCCGGATACGAAGCAGACGGGCACGCCGTACCAGCCGGCCAGGGCCGCGTTGATCTCGGTCTCGCCGGCCTCGGCGCCGTTCAGGCGCACGCGGTAGATGCAGGAGGCCGAGTAGGAGTGGTCCATCATGCCGCGCTCGGCGCCGATCGGGGC
>JAJTBU010000339.1 GCA_021286735.1 bacterium | reverse complement strand
CCATTCTCGGAACCAGGGAGGACAATATCGCCTCCTGGTCGATCGCCAGGAAATCCATCGACGCGCGGGAAAAGAGCGCCATCAGGATAATCTACGCGGTGGACGTGGATACGAGGGAGCCGCTGAAGAACCAGGGGCGCGACGGCGAGTGGCTGCCGCTCGGCGCCCGGGAGGAATACCAATTCCCGCAATGCGTTCCGGGAGGCGAGGGGCGCGAGGTTGTCGTCGTGGGCGCCGGCCCGGCGGGCATTGTTTTCGCCCTGCTCTTGGCGGAGAACGGCTGCAAGCCGACAATCCTGGAGCGCGGCGGAGACGTCGACGCGCGGATGGCCTCCGTGCGCCGTTTCTGGGACTCGGGCGCCCTGGACCCCGAGTCCAACATGCAGTTCGGCGAGGGCGGCGCGGGCACCTTCTCCGACGGAAAGCTGAGCACTTCCGTCGGCGACGCGATGCACCGCAACCGCAAGGTGATAGACGAATTCCTGGAGGCGGGCGCGCCGCCCGAGATCGCCTATATCGGCAAGCCCCATATCGGCACGGACTGCCTCGTCGGCACGCTGAAGCGCCTGCGCGCCAAGATCGAGAGCCTGGGGGGCTCGGTGCGCTTCGGGGCGAAGGTGACCTCGCTGGAGATCGCGGGCGGAAGGATAAAGTCCGTCACGGTGAACGGCGCCGAGCGGATCGAGGCGCGCGCCGTCGTCCTGGCGATCGGCCACAGCGCGCGAGACACCTTCGAGGCTGTGGCTGCGGGTGGCCTCGCGATGGAGCGCAAGCCTTTCGCCATCGGCCTCCGCATCGAGCATCCGCAGGCGATGGTCCAGCGCAGCCAGTTCGGCGCGTCATGGAAGCATCCCAGGCTTCCCGCCGCCGACTACAAGCTGACCTTCCAGAGTTCGGGCGGCAGGGGCGTCTACAGCTTCTGCATGTGCCCGGGCGGCTTCGTGGTGAATTCCAGCTCGGAGCCGGGCATGGTCGCCTGCAACGGCATGAGCAACTTTGCCCGCGACGAGCGCAACGCGAACTCGGCGATCGTGGCGGCGGTCAGGACGGAGGACTTCGGCGGCGAAGGCGTCCTCGCCGGCATCGAATTCCAGCGGGCCGGGGAGAGAGCCGCCTTCGAGGCCGCGAACGCAGGAAGGGTCGGCTTCGCCATGCCCATCCAGCGCTACGACGATTTCGTCGCGGGCGAGCCCACAAAGGCCTACGGCGAGGTGCGGCCCTGCTCCAAGGGCGATGTGCGATTCGCCGACCTCAACGCCTGCCTGCCGCCCTTCGTGGCGGACGCGATCAAGGAGGCGATTCCCGCCTTCGACCGGAAGATCCGCGGATTCGCCCGCCCCGACGCCCTCCTCACGGGCGTCGAGACGCGCACATCCTCGCCGGTGCGCATCCTGCGGGGTGAGAGTATGGAATCGAGCGCCGCGGGACTCTATCCCTGCGGCGAAGGCGCCGGCTACGCCGGAGGCATCATGTCGGCGGCGATGGACGGGATCCGCGTGGCGGAGGCAATCGCCACCGGGCGGGGAGGGACGCGATGAGGGAGCTCGTCACCTGCGGACAGGCGAGAGAACTCGACGCCGCCACGAGGGAGGCTCTGGCGGTCACCTCGATCCAGCTCATGGAGAAGGCGTCGCTGCGGCTTTGGGACGCTCTGCGCGGCCACATCGCCGAGCTGCCGGCCCTGAGCGCCAAAGGCCGCGCGCTCAAGATCGCCGCCCTCTGCGGCCGCGGCGACAACGGCGGCGACGCGCTCGCTATGCTACGCCACGCCTATTCCGCCGGCTTCCATGATCTGGCGGCCGTCGTCTCGGCCCGCGAGCCGGGCGAAACGTCGCGCGCGCAGGCGCGGAGCCTCGCCGCCGCCGAGGTGCCGATCCTGCGATGGTCCGAGGGCGCCGCGGCCATGGCCCTTCTCGAAGGCGCCGACCTTGTGCTCGACGGCATCCTCGGCACGGGGACGAGGGGAGCAGCGGACGGAGAAGCCGCCGAGATGATCGCCGCCGCGAACGGACTTCGGCCTTCCGCCAGGGAGGGCGGCGCGGCGACCGGCGGCGGCGCTTCCCCCGACCGGACGGGCCGCCCACTCATCGCGGCGATCGACCTGCCTTCTGGATTGGGCGACGACTGGGAGGAGGGCATGCCCCGCGTCGAGGCGGACTGCACCCTGAGCCTCGAGCCCGCGAAGGCCATATGCTACGCGCCCGGGGCGAGGCCCGCCTGCGGCCGGATTGTTTCTGTAGGCGATGTCTTTCCGGCATCGCTCGCCCGCGATCCTTCGCCAATCGCCCTGTTGGAGGCCGGGGACGCCGCCCGCCTCGCGCCCCCCGTCGAGGATTCCGGCTACAAGACGAGCCGCGGAAGGCTCGCCATATTCGCGGGCTCGGAGGGCGCCCTCGGGGCCGCCCAGCTCTGCGCGAAGGCTGCCCTCGCCGCGGGTGCAGGCTACATAACGCTCTTCGTGGACGACCAGCTG
>JAJTBU010000338.1 GCA_021286735.1 bacterium | reverse complement strand
CGGCCGCCCGCTCGGAACCCGCGCCGGCCGACGGCGCGATCGCGGCGATCCTGCCGTCCTCGATCGCCAGATCCATGTGCTCGCGCAGCATGAAGCGCTCGTCGACCAGAGATATGTCCTTGAAAACGAAGGATTTCATGCCATGGCCCCCACGATCTCGCGCACCAGGGCCTTGAAGCGCTGAGCCGCCTCGGCGCCGGCCGCGGAGACTTCCTCGCCGGAGAGGCGCTGGGGCAGGACGCCCGCCGCCATGTTCGTCATCAGGGAGAGGGCGAGGATGTCCATGCCGCAGTGGGCCGCGGTCAGGGCCTCGGTAACGGTGGACATGCCGACGGCGTCGCCGCCGAGGATGCGGGCCGCCCTGATCTCGGCGGGCGTCTCGAACTGAGGCCCCGCGAAGTAGAAGTACACGCCCTCGTGGGTCCGGTACTTCTGCCCGACGCGCTCCGCGCACTCGAGGGCGAGAGTCCGCAGGGCCGGCGCGTACATCTCGCTCGTGTCGAAAAAGCGCGGGCCGAGCTCGTCAAGGTTGGGGCCGCGCATCGGGCTCATTCCCGCCAGCTTGATGTGGTCCTTGACCACCATGATGTCGCCCACGCGGTAGGCCGTGTTCACGGCGCCGGCCGCGTTCGTCAGGATCGCCGCGCGGACGCCCATCAGCTTGAATACGCGGATCGGCGCGGCCAGCTGCTCGAACTCGTAGCCCTCGTAGTAGTGGAAGCGCCCCGACATGCAGGCCACGTACTTCCCGGCGAGCCGGCCGAAAATCATCTTGCCCGCGTGGGACTCCACCGTCGAGCGCAGGAAGTTCGGAATGTCGGCGTAGTCGATCACGATCCTGTCCTCGATCTCGTCGGCCAGCGGCCCCAGCGACGAGCCGAGCACCAGGGCGATCTCGGGCTTCCGCGGCAGGCGCGCGAGCAGATAGTCGGCGCTGGCCCTGTAGAATTCGATAGTGTATGGCTGCATGTCCTTGCCTCTCATTGGGGAGGATTCTACACCGGGAGGGCCGGGGCATCCAGAGTCGGGCGCCCGGTTTCGGTCCGCCTTTCCCAAGCACCTTCCCCGTGGTAGGCTTGGTCGTCGCCTTCCGGCGGCGCGAAGCGAGGAGCGAACATGGATGCCTTGGAACTCACCATAGCTTATATCGGCGGCGGCTCACGCGGCTGGGCCTGGACCCTGATGGGGGATCTGGCGGCCGAACCCGCCCTGCGCGGCGCGGTACGCCTCTACGATATCGACCGGCCCGCGGCCGAGACCAACGCCGCGATCGGCAACGCGCTCTCCTCGCGTGGGGACGCGGCGGGGAAATGGCGCTACGAGGCTTCGGAGAGCTTGGCTTCGGCGCTCAGGGGCGCCGACGTGGTCGTGGCCTCCATCCTGCCCGGCACCTTCGAAGAGATGGCCTCCGACGTGCACGCGCCCGAGGCCTACGGCATCTATCAGTCGGTGGGGGACAGCACCGGCCCCGGCGGCCTCCTGCGAGGCCTGCGCACCATCCCGATGTACCAGGTCATTGCCGAGGCGATAAGGGACAACTGCCCCAAGGCCTGGGTCATCAACTACACGAACCCGATGGCCCTCTGCGTGCGGACGCTCTACGAGACCTTCCCCGGCATCAAGGCCTTCGGCTGCTGCCACGAAGTCTCCGGCACGCGCAGGCTCCTGGCGGCCGCGGCGCGCGAGCGGCTCGGCGCCGAGGCGACGATGGCCGACGTCGAGGTGAACGTGCTCGGCGTGAACCACTTCACCTGGCTGGACCGCGCGAGCTTCAAGGGCGCCGACCTCTTCCCCGAATACCGCGCCTTCGCCGACGAGCATTTCGAGGCCGGCTGGGAGGGCGCCGAGCACGGCGGCTGGCTCAACTCCCACTTCGACTCCGCCGAGCGGGTCAAGTTCGACCTGTTCCGCCGCTACGGGCTGATCGCCGCCGCGGGCGACCGCCACCTGGCCGAGTTCATGCCCGGCCGCCTCTACTTGAAGGATCCCGAGACGGTCAAATCCTGGAAGTTTTCGCTCACGCCCGTCTCCTGGCGGGTCAAGAACGCCGCGGCGCTCAGGGCCAAGGCCGCCAGGCTCGCCGCGGGCCGCGAGCCCTTCGCCCTGTCCCGCTCCGGCGAGGAGGGCGTCAGGCAGATAAAGGCGCTCTTCGGCCTCGGCTCCCTCGTCACCAACGTGAACATGCCGAATCGCGGGCAGGTCGCCAACCTTCCGATGGGCGCGGTGGTGGAGACAAACGCCCTCTTCTCGCGCGATTCGGTGCGGCCCGTCCTCGCCGGCGCCCTGTCCGCGCCGGTGGCGCAGCTCCTCGCGCCGCACGCCTTCGCGCAGGAGACGATCCTGAAGGCGGCCGTCGCCCGCGACGCCTGGGCCGCCTTCCCCGCCTTCCTGAACGATCCGCTGATGACCGCGCGCCCTTCCGACGCTGAGAGGCTCTACGCGAAGATGCTGGATGCCACGAAGGCCTATCTTCCCGATTGG
>JAJTBU010000337.1 GCA_021286735.1 bacterium | reverse complement strand
TCGATGCCCGCCTTGCTGAAAATCATCTATATCCTGGCCATGTGGGCGGGAAGGCTCGAGTTCATGGCCGTGCTCGCGGTCATCGGTTTCGCCGGCTCCTTCCTGAAACGGAGGACGGCATGAAAACGCAGCGACTCAGGTACGGCATCGTCATCTCGATCATGTTCATCGCACTATCGGCGATCCCGAGCCCCGCCGCCGCTTCGGAGAATGTCACGGGATCCTATAAAATGGCTGCTATTCCTGATCTCGTCGAAAAGGCGTCGGCTTACGACGGCGCGAGAATCGAGGTGGTAGGGGAGGTGGTCGGCGACAAGCTCGCCAGGCCCGACGGCGTGTGGCTGACTGTTTTGGCGGGCGGCACGGCCATCGGCGTCTTCGCCTCAGCGGGCGACGTCTCGGGCATCTCCGCGTTCGGCTCCTACGCTTCCAGCGGCGACCGCGTGCGCGTTCAAGGCGTCTTCCATAGGGCCTGCCCCGACCACGGCGGAGACCTGGATCTGCACGCCGAGACTGTCACCAAGCTCGCTGACGGTAGGGCGGCACCCCACGCCTTCGCGCCAGCCAGAGTGTTCTGGGCGGTCGCCCTGTGCCTGTCGGGGACGACGCTGGCCGCGCTTTGGCGACTCCGCGAAAGGCGGCGGAAAATCGGCTGAAGCGGCGGGCGCCGGCTTGTCCTCTATCCGGTTCCGAGCGATAGTGAGCAGGGATCAATAGGTAAGTATGCAATCGAACGCGTCGAAGGAAGAACGGATCGGCATAGCCGTCGGGGTCGGAAGCGCCCCAAGCTCGGCGAAGCTTGTGCGGTGGGCGCACAGGAGCGCGAGTTCGCTCAATCTGGCCTGGGGAGCTTTCCACGTCGATGGCGGGACTCTGCTCAGCAACGAGGACAGGGAGCGCCTCGAGGCGACTCTCGACCTGGCGCGCGGCCTCGGCGGCAAAGTGTGGACCATCGTCGGCTCCGACGTCGTCAAAACCCTTGTCGACGCCGCCTTGGCGCGCGGCGCGACGATGCTCGTCATCGGGCGATCCGGGCTGTCCCGCTCGGTCTTCCTCCCCAAAAAAGCGACGATATCGGACAGGTTGCTCCGCGAGGCCGGCTCCCTCGATGTTGTCGTCGTCAGCGATTCCAGCGAAAAACGTTCGAACGCCACCTTCGCGGCGCTCAGGGCGGTCTTCAGCGCCTCGCCCAAACAGTATTTCCTCCTGCTCGCCGCCTTCTGCCTCGCGACCCTGGCCTGCCTGGCCCTGTCGCCGCTTATGGGGACGCAGAGCGTCGCCCTGATCTATCTCGGGGCCGTGCTGATGCTCTCGCTGGTCTCCGGCCCCGTGCCCGTGGCGCTCATGGCCGTGCTCTCGTCTCTGGCGTACAACTTTTTCTTCATCCCGCCGCGCTTTACCTTCTCCATCGCCTCGCCCGAGGACATCCTCCTCTTCGGCCTTTACTTTCTCGTGGCGGCGGTGACCGGTTTCCTCTCCTCGGGGCTCCGCTCCAGGGAACGCCTCCTCCAGAGGCGCGACAAGGAAGCGTCCTTCCTCCTTGCCGCAACCGAAAAGCTGTCGGGCATGGCTTCGGCACAGGAAGCCGCGGCGGCGGCGGCCGAACTCGTGGCGCAGTACACGGCCGCCCCCGCCATAGTCTACGTGAACGCCAACGGAGGCCAGCGCGACTTGTACAGCATTCAGGGCGCCGACGAGCTGGGGCCGGAGGACAAGGCAATGGCCCGCAGCTGCGCGGAGCGCGGCGAAGCCTGCGGCGCGGGCTCCCGAACATCGCCCGGGGCGTCGTACCGATTCATCCCGGCGAGTACGGCGGGCAAAGCCGTGGCGGCGATAGGCTATAGGCGATCGAAGCGCTCGGAACGATTCTCGAGCGAGGACGAGCTCATCATGGCCCTGGGAAGAAGCCTCGCCCTCTTCATCGAGCGCGAGCGCTCGGCCGAAGTGTCGCGGAAGGCGGCGCTGGAACTCGAGTCGGAGCGCCTCGCGAAGGTGCTCTTCGATTCCGTGTCCCACGAGCTGAAGACTCCGCTGACGATGGTGACGGGCACCTTGAGCGCGCTCAAGGACGAGGCGATCGCCTCGGACCCCGCCGCGCGCGCCGAGCTCGTGGAAGGCGCCCTGGCCTCATCCGAAAGGCTGAGCCAGATCGTGGAGGATTTCCTCTCGATCGGCCGGATGGAGTCCGGACGCCTCAAGCTCAAACTGGAACTTGTCGGCGCCGAGGATCTCGCGGCCGCGGCGACGGCGGCCGTCCGCCCCTCGCTCGCTGGGCGCGCCTTATCGACCATAATGCCCCGCCAGGGAGAGGCATACAGGATAGACGCCGTGCTCGCGGCGCGCCTCATCGGCAATCTGCTCGACAACGCGTGCCGATACTCGAAGAAGGGCGGCGCCATCGAACTGCGCCTAGCCACGCGCGACCGCGGCCTGTCCGTGACGGTAGCCGACGAAGGCCCCGGCTTCAGCGAGGAACGCATGCGGGCGCCCTT
>JAJTBU010000016.1 GCA_021286735.1 bacterium | reverse complement strand
CGGTCCTGGCGCTTGAACACCACGGCGGCGTCGCTGCGGGAGTAGTAGTGGTCTTCCAGCCAGATCCCGACGTCGGGATCTCCCGACAGGTCGGGGCCGTTGAAGGTGTAGGAGGGGAAGGGGCAATGGTCGGTGCCGATGAAGAGGTCGGGCCTCTCCCTGACCCAGGCCGAGTCGATGCCCGTGTGGTTGGGCACCATGTCGGCGGCCAGGCGGATCCCCCTCCAGAGGCAGCGCTCGCGCAGGCTGTCCAGGGCGGCCCAGCCGCCGAGCTCCGGGGCGATCTCGTAATCGAAGAGGGAGTAGGCCGAGGCCGCCGCCTCCGGGTTGCCGCAGAGCCGCTTTATCTTTTCGCTGGCCGGGCTCCGCTGCCAGATGCCGATGAGCCAGAGGCCGGTGATGCCGCGCCTGGCGATGGCGTCCAGCTCCTGGTCGGGCACCTGGTCCAGGCGCGCTATGGGCCGCCCATAGGCGGCCGAAAGCTGGTGCAGCCAGACGAGGACATTCTTGGCGAGGAGGATGAGCGATGGCATCCAATCCTTGTCCTGGGTGAACTTTTCGTATTCCTGGGGCGCCTGGGCCGCGGAATAGCGGTATGCCTGGACTGGGCCGGGGCCCGGCAGGAAGCGCGGCGCCTCCTCCTCGGCGATGAGGTCGAGGCTCTGGAGTATCTTGAGCCCGATCTCGTCGAATTCGGCGCCCCAGGCGCCGCGTATCCAGGCGAGCTGGGCCTCGAGCGAGTCCGGCGCCTCCCGGGCGGGCCTGCGCAGGAGCGTGAGAAGATCGGTCCGGTTTCCCGCCGGACCGAAGTGCGGCAGCGCGGCGCTCGCCCGGTCTAGGGCCGCGAAGGCCTCGCGGTACCTCGTCTCCCCGCCGACGCTTCCGGGCAGGGCGCCCGAGCCCCGCAGCCCATCGTCGAAGAGGAACCTGAAGGGGGCGAAGGCCGGGTTCTCGTTGGCCAGCTTGAGAAGGATGAGTTCCTCGAGGGCGAGTTCGCGGTTGGGAATCCTCGGGCCGCCGGCCCTGAGCGACGACGCCCCCTCGAGCCAGTCCTCGACGCTCGCCGTGCCCTGGTAGACGTCGCAGGGCGCGAACTGGACGGTGAATTCGCGGAGGAGGGCGCCGTAGGCGGCCGGACCCAGTTCGCCCTCGACGGCGCGCGCGAGCCTCGCGACGACGTCGGGCATCACTTTTTCGCGGTAGAGGCCGAGGACGAGATGGAGTATCTCGTCGATGAGCCCCATGGCGTTGAGCTTTCCGGCGGTGAGCTTCGTAGTGTCCTGGCCGCCCACCGATTCGAGTTCCCGCAGCCTGGCCGCGAAATTCCTGGCGGCCCTGAAGTCCGGGATGATGAGGTTGCCGGTGGCCCTAAAAAAGGCCGAGCTGACGCCGACCGCCGCGCGCAGCGAGGTGCGGACATGGAATTCCATAGTCCTGTCCCCCGCGCGGGGAGCCTCATCCGCCGCCTGCCCCAAAGCCGCGAGCCCGCAACGCAACGCTCGATCGATAGTGGTGCTCATGCCTTTACTATAGCTTCGCTAATCCGCTCGTACAAGTTGGATAAGCGCTACACAAGCCAGTCGCGGCCTGCTATAATTACATTGCTACACTGGAGGTAAAAGTGTCAGTTTCGGTCGAACACGAGAAACGCAAGGAAGAGATCCTCGACAAAGCCCTCGATGTCTTCGCCGTCGAAGGCTACAAGGACACCACGTTCCAGAAAATCGCCGAACGCTGCGGCATCACGAGGACCATCCTCTACCTCTACTTCAACAACAAGAAGGAAATCTTCGCTTCGTGCATCAAGCGCTTCATGGGGCGGCTGGAACAGGAGATCAGGGTCATCGCGGGAGGGGCGGAGCGGAACAGCACTGAAAAGCTCGTCGCCATCGGCGAGATGGTGGTGAACCTCTGCGTCGTCGAATCCAAGCTCCTCTCGGTCATGCTCGACTATCTTCTGAACCTGAAAATGGCGGGAGGCGATCCCGACGAGCGGGTTCGGCGGAGGACGGTGCGCATGAGGCACATTCTCGCCACCCTGATCATCGAGGGGAAGCGCAAGGGAGAGTTCGCGCCCGCAGTGTCCGGCAAGGCGGCGAGCGAGCTGTTCTACGCGCTCATCGAGGCGGCGGTGTTCAGGGTCACCGTCCTCGGCAAGCGCGACGTGTCGAGCCTGTCCGAATCGCTGAGACTGCTCGCGGCCAGCCTGGGCGCCGCGCCGGGGACGGACGCGAAATACTGAAAAGAGGGCGGCGTGGCGCCGCGCGCGGGCGGGGCGTCGTCAGCGGCTGACGCTCTGCGCCAACATTCCCAGCCTAATCTTGCCGAGCATGGAAGTCGGCGCCACGACCTTGGCGGTGAAGAGGCTGTTGATGTTCTTCTGATAAGTGAGGATGCGGGAGATATAATCGAGCGTCGTTACCGGCGCCCCCTTCTGCGACACCCGGGTGCGGCCGGCGTTGTACATCGCCAGGGCCGAAACCTCGTTTCCTGACAAATCCAGGATATGCTTGAAATAGGTTATGCCTTCCTTGGCGTTGCGCGCGGGATCGAAAAGCTCCTGCTTGGTGAGGTGCGGGAAGGTCGAGGAGTTGAGCTGGAACAGTCCGCCGTCGGTGGTGGTCGCGTTCCTGTTCATCGCTTGGGGGTCGAAGCGGCTTTCCTCGTAGGCGATGGCGAAGGCGAGGCTGGCCGGCACCTCGTGCTTCACCGCGTTGTCCAGGATGGCGACGGCCACGTCGGTCGAATTCGTGAGCGCGGCGAAGAAGTTCACGACGTTCTGCTTTGTTCCCGAATTCCTGTAATACGCGGCGATCGTGTCTGTGCTGTTCTGGTCTTCAATGCCTACCGGCAACTTTTTCGTATTGGCCGCCAGCGAGAGAACCTCACTGTCGAGCTCCAGGTTGACATGCGGGGTGGGGGCGCAGGCGGCGCAGAGCGCAACGGCCGCGATGGCTAAAAACACCGCTCCCTTGGCCCGCAGGGGACTGTAGAAACGCATCCTCAACAGCTGCTCCTTGCAGGGGAAAGGCTCGAAAACCTTTCAAAGACGTCGGGGTTCTATTGTAAGGATTGAACCGAGATGGTCAAGTGGTCGACAAAATAGCTGCTAAATCAATATATCACTTAAAAATAAAATTTCATCGACTTTTCGTCGAACTTTTTTTGACCCTCGATCGAGGCGGTTTGAACAGGTTTTTTAGTCTTTTGACCGGGCTTTTTGAGGGTTTGGCCCGGTTTTGCGCCAGCCTCTTTTTGGAGCGGCTCCGTACTTAACAAAAACGAGGTTTGCCCCCATACTTATCGCCATGCAGAGCGCATCCATTCGAGTGATCGTGACCGGCGGCACCTTCGACAAGCACTACGACGAAATCAAGGGAGAACTCACCTTCAGGGAGAGCCATCTTCCCGAGATCCTCAGGCGCGCCAGGGTCAAGGTGCCCGTCACCGTGGAGCTCAATCAGCTCATCGACAGCCTCCAGATGCAGGACGAGAACAGGCAGTCCGTGCTCAACGCGTGCCGGAACGCCGAAGAGGGGCTGATCGTCATCACGCACGGAACAGACACGATGACGACGACGGCCTCCCTGTTGGGGAGCGAAGGCCTGCCCAAGACCATCGTGCTCACGGGCGCCATGATCCCGTACCAAGTGCAGGATTCGGACGCCCTCTTCAACTTCGGCGCCGCCTTCGCCGCCGTGCAGCTTCTCCCCCAGGGCGTCTATATCGCGATGAACGGCAGAATCTTTTCCTGGGAGAAGGTGCGCAAGAATCGGGCGATCGGCGTCTTCGAGGAGACGGAGAAAGCCTGATGGCCAGGCGCAAGGACGCCGACAAACGCCGCCGCATCCTCGATGAGGCGAAGCGGATGTTCGCCGGGGACGGCTTCGAGCGCACTTCGATGGGGACGGTCGCCGAGCGCGCGGGCATTCCCGTGGGCAGCCTCTATACCTATTTCGACTCCAAGGAGACCCTGCTCGGGGCGATCATCGAGGAAGGATGGGCCGAGTTCGCCACCTCCCTGGAAAAAGGACTCGCTAAGACCGCGCCCGGCGACGGGGCTGCGCGGGATGCCGCGGGCGAGGCCTTGGGGAAACTATCCTTTCTGGTGCTCCGCGCCTTCCCCGCGCTCTTGCACGACGCCGACCTCATCGCCATCATTCTCGCCCAGGCCGACCGCGGCTCCCTCCTCGCCGAGAAGCTCGAGCACCTCGCCTCGCTTATCGCCGCCATCATCGCCGAATACCACGGCTCGCAGGCGAAGGGGGGCGAATCCATCGCGGCGGTGCCGGGGCTCAAGGCGGGCATCGCCGTCATGCTCCTCGGCAGCCTCGAGACGGCCAGGCTCATCAGGCGGGCGGAGGTGGGCCTGGCCATGGGCGATGTCAGCGCCTTCCTTGCGTCGACGGTCGAAGCCGCGCTGGGCTGTTCCCTCCCGCGAGGCGTGGGGACCGAGACGCTTGGGAGCGCGGGCTGAAGGGGCTCATCCCCCGGAGCCAGCGCCGTACGACGGGGCTTGCGAGCGCCGCCAGGGGCCTTATGAAGCGCGTTTCCCACCGCACTTCCTCGTAGTAATCCTCGAGCGTCTTCCTCCGAAAGCCGAGCAGGCGCTCCGCCTCGTCGGAATCCTCGTACCAGCCGCAATGGAACCCCGACGCGGCAAAGGCGCTCGCCGGCAGGAAGGAGGAGTCGCCCAGGCCGAAGTAACGGAACATGCGGTCGATATAGGCGCGGAAGGAAGTGCGGCAAAGGGCGCCGCCGCCGATGTCGAAGGTTCGGCCCGAGGCGGCGGGCAGGGCCGCGGCGGCGGCGAAAGCGCGGCCGGCATCTTCGGTATGGATAATCTCGAGCCGCGTCTCGGGCGGGACCGAGAAGATCAGGGGATCGAGGGGCAGCCACTTCGCCCAGGCGACGAAGGAGAGGCGCAGGATCGCGAAGTCGAGGCCCGAGGCGCGGAGCAGACCCTCGCAGGCGACCTTGGTGCCGCTGTACGTGTCGGAGCCGTGGATCTCGTCCGTGGCCCGGATCCAGAAATCGGCGAGCCTGTCGCCGTAGATGGCGATGCTGGAGGCGAGGACGACGCGGGGAGGCTTGGGGCAGGCTTTGGCGGCGGCGATCACCGCCGCCGTGCCCCCGACGTTGATGGCTTCGGTAACGGCAGGGTTCCTGTCGGACGTCGGCGGAATGAGGGCCGCCAGGTGTATCACGGCGTCGGGGCCCCCTTCGAAGGCGGCGAAGGCGCGCCCGATATCCTCGGATGAGCGGATGTCGCCGAAGACGAAGGAGCATTGGCTCCACTGTGTCCTCAAGAGACGCCTCAAGCCGGCCTGGGCGCGCTTCAGGGCCGAAGGGCTCTCGAAGACGGCCACACGGTGGCCCGCGGCCAGGCAGGCATTGACCGCGCTCCTGCCTACATTCCCGAAACCGCCCGTCACCAGGATATTCATGCTCGCCTCCCCGTCTCGACAAGAGAAGTATACAATAAATGAACGAACATTCAATATAAAAAGTTACCAAAAAGCCGCATCGCGAGCGGCCGCCGGTCCCGCGCGGCGGCGCCCCGGGAGGCGCGTCCGGTCCGCGGCCTGCCTTCTTCTTGACGATAATCGCTGTCCTGACGTACACTTCGCGCCATGATCACGATCCACGAACTGCGCAGCAAATACATAGAATTCTTCAAGTCCAAGGACCACGTCGAGATCAGCGGCAAGTCCCTGATCCCCGAGAACGATCCCTCGGTGCTCTTCACTACGGCGGGCATGCATCCCCTCGTCCCCTACCTCCTGGGCGAGCCCCATCCGGCCGGGAAGCGCCTGACCGACTACCAGAAATGCATCCGCACCGGCGATATCGAGGAAGTCGGCGACGAAGCCCACCTCACCTTTTTCGAGATGCTCGGAAACTGGTCCCTCGGCGACTACTTCAAGAAAGAGTCCATCGCCTTCTCCTGGGAATTCCTGACCTCGCCGCGCTGGCTCGCCCTCGATCCGCGCATGATCTCCGTGACGGTCTTCGCCGGCGACGAGAACGCCCCGCGCGACGAAACTTCGGCCGAGGCTTGGAAAGCCCTCGGCGTGCCGGCCGACCGCGTCGCCTACCTTCCCGCCGGCGACAACTGGTGGGCGGCCGGCCCCGTCGGCCCCTGCGGCCCCGACACCGAGATCTTCTACTGGACGGGCGAGGGCCTGCCCCCCGCCGGTTCCAACAAAGGCAGCGATCCCAAGCGCTGGATGGAGATCTGGAACAACGTCTTCATGGAGTTCAACCGCGTGGACGAGCGCACCCTCGTCAGGCTCCCCGCCCAGAACGTCGACACGGGCATGGGCCTCGAGCGCACGGTCGCGATGCTCCAGGGCAAGAAGTCGGTCTACGAGACCGAGGCCTTCACGCCCATCTTCGAAGCGCTCGAGTCCTTGAGCGGCAAGAAGTACGGCGCGCCCGGCAACGACGCCGAGCTCGACCGCTCCTTCCGCATCGTCGCCGACCATGTGCGCACCGCCACCTTCATCCTGGGCGACCCGAAAGCCGTCCTGCCCTCGAACGTGGGCGCCGGCTACGTGCTGCGCCGCATCATCAGGCGCGCCGTGCGCCACGGCCGCAAGCTCGGCATCGAGGGAGCCTTCCTGTCCGCGCCGGCCGAGCGCGTCGTCGAGAACTACGCCGCGCCTTACCCCGAGCTGGTCGAGAACCGCGCGCGCATCGTCGAGGAGCTTCGCAGGGAAGAGGAAAAGTTCCTCGAGACCCTCGTCAAGGGCGAGCACGAGTTCGCCAAGATCCTGCCCAATCTGCTCAAGAACCCGATGAAGGTGATGTCGGGCCGCATGGCCTTCAAGCTCTACGACACCTACGGCTTCCCGATCGAGCTGACCGAGGAGCTGGCGACCGAGAACGGACTCAAGGTCGACAGGGCCGAGTTCGACGAAGCTTACAAGAAGCACCAGGAGCTCTCCAGGGCGGGCAGCGAGCAGACCTTCAAGGGCGGCCTGGCCGACCACTCGGAGATCTCGACCAAGTACCATTCGGTGACCCACCTCCTGCACAAGGCGCTCAAGATAGTCCTGGGCGACCACGTGGCGCAGAAGGGCAGCAACATCAACGCGGAGCGCGTGCGCTTCGACTTCTCCCACCCCGCTCCCATGACCAAGGAAGAGATAGCCAAGGTCGAGGCGATCGTGAACGAGCAGATCGCGCGCGATCTTCCCGTGAGCATGGAGATGATGAGCCTGGACGAGGCCAAGGCCGCGGGCGCCATCGCGCTCTTCGGCGAGAAGTACGAGTCGGTGGTGAAGGTTTACACCATGGGCGATTTCTCGAAGGAAGTCTGCGGCGGCCCGCACGTGGCGCGCACCGGGCTGATCGGCTCCTTTCATATCCAGAAGGAGCAGTCCTCGAGCGCCGGCGTGCGCAGGATCTACGGCGTCATAGCCTAAGGCAGCGCTTCGCTGTCCCGGGGGCGCGGGCCGCCCGTCGCGATAGCGACGGGCGGCCCGCGCCTTTCTTTGCCCACTAGCGTCCGATCAGCCGCCGCAGGCCTTGGAAGGCGGTCTTACCGTCCTCGCGGACGACGCGGAGCAGCCAGGGGCCTTCCGTCCGCTCGCCCTCCCACCAGACCTGCCGCGCGAAGTCCTCGAGGCCGTCCTCCAGGTTGGCGTAGGCCGACGCCCTCCACTGGTGGAAGAGATAATCGCCCGCCTCGAGGCGGAATGCCGGGGCACCGCCGCCGCGCGCGAGGAAGCCGGCGAAACTCGGCGCCGGTAGAGGCCGGGCGATCGTCGGACCGGCGTCGGCCGATTCCCGCACGAGGCTTTCCGGCGCGAAGGCCCATAGGGCATCGTCATGGCCAATATCCGAGTCGGGCAGCGGGGCGGCGTCGAAGGGCTCGTAGCGCAGCGCGGCGCCGAGGTGGAGTCTCATGATGGTTGGATCGCTCATGGCGGGATTCTGGAGGATTTTGGGACGCCGATCAAGGGCCGCCGGGATCGCGCGACGCCGAGCCGCTCGGGCGAGGGGCGCCCAAGGGGGCCCCCTGTCTGGAAAAAAAACCGCATCGATGCTATTCTGCGACGACATGAGTCTCCTGGAAAGCATTGGATCGCCCGACGATGTCAAGAAGCTCGCCCTTCCCGAGCTGCGCCTCCTCGCCGAAGAGATGCGCGCGAAGATCATCGAGACGGTGAAGACGAACGGAGGGCACCTCGCGTCCAATCTCGGCGTCATCGAGCTGACGATCGCCCTCCATCGCGTCTTCGACTCCCCGCGCGACGCCATCGTCTGGGACGTCGGCCACCAGAGCTACGCGCACAAGCTGCTCACCGGCAGGGTCGCCCGGTTCTCCGGAATTCGCAGGAAGGGCGGCCTGTCCGGCTTCCCCAAACGCTCCGAGAGCGCCCACGACATCTTCGACACGGGGCATTCCTCCACTTCGATCTCCTCTGCGCTCGGCCTCCTCGAGGCGCGCAAGCTGGCCAGACACGACGGCCGCGTCGTGGCCGTGATCGGCGACGGCGCCCTCACCGGGGGGATGTCCATGGAAGGCCTGGGCAACGTCGCCCAGCTCGGCCTGCCCCTCATCGTCATCCTGAACGACAACAAGATGTCGATTTCCAGGAACGTCGGCGCGATTTCGCGCTATCTCTCCAGGCTTTCGGCGAGCGTCCGCTATCAGAGCATGCGGCAGAAGATCGACGCCACCGTCGAATCCATCCCCGGCGTCGGCCACCTCCTCTTCGCGATGATCGTGCGGGCGAAGCGCGCGGTGAAAGCCATTTTCTTCAAGGAAAACCTTTTCTCCGACCTCGGCTTCGAATACGTGGGGCCGATCGACGGCCACAACATCCCACTTCTCTTGAGCGTCCTCGACCAGGTGCGGCAGCTCGAGCGCCCCGTGGTAGTCCACGTCGTGACGACGAAGGGCAAGGGCTACGACAAGGCGGAGGAGGATCCCGAGCGCTTCCACGGTGTTTCGCCTTCCTGCCCCGATGCCCGCCAGGACACGCCCTTCTTTACCGAGGTTTTCGGCGAGACCATGATGGAGCTTGCCGAGGAGCGGAGAGATCTCGTGGCGGTCGCGGCCGCCATGACCAAGGGGAACGGCCTCGAGGCCATGGCCAAACGTTTTCCCTCCCAGGTGTTCGACGTGGGCATCGCCGAGCAGCACGCGGTCACTTTCGCCGCCGGCCTGGCCACGGGGGGAAGGCTGCCCGTGGTGGCCATCTACTCCACCTTCATGCAGCGCGCCATGGATCAGGTCATCCACGACGTGGCCCTGCCCGATATCCACGTCGTCTTCGCTCTCGACCGCTCCGGCGCCGTCGGCGAGGACGGCGAGACGCATCAGGGCTTTTACGACATCGCCCTTTTCAAGGGCCTGCCGCACATGACCATGATGGCGCCGGCCGACTCGGGCGAGCTTAGGGCCTTCCTGCGCTATGCCGTCGACAGGAAGGGGCCGGCGATCCTCCGCTACCCCAAGTCGCGCGTCGCTTGCGCCGAGGGCGATGCGGCGCCCGTGGTCCTGGGGCGCGGCGTCCTCATGCGCGAGGACAGCCGCTCGTCGATGCTCGTCTGCGCGCTCGGCCCCCTGGCATACGCCGCCGCCCGGGCGGTGGACGGACTGGCCGACGAAGGCGTTTTCGCCGACGTCTACTCGCTCCGTTTCGTGGCTCCCATCGACGAAGCCTATCTCTCCGCCCTCTGCCGCCGCTATCGCGAGGTCATAACCGTCGAGGACGGCTCGGTGGCGGGCGGCGTCGGCGAATCGATAGCGGCCATCCTGTCGCGCTCGGCCGACGGACCGCGCGTGACGATCCTCGGCTTCCCTCCGGCCCCCCCCGCCCAGGCGACGCGCGACGAACTCCTGCGCGACGCCGGCCTCGACGAGTCGGGCATAGCCTCGGCCATCCGGAACCTTGCCGCCGAGTCGGCCGGCGCGGAGCTGCGCGATGCGCTATCTATCGCTTCCGGGCTCTAGGAGCCTCGCCCTCGGCGGCACTCCCGCCGTGATGGGCATCGTCAACGTGACGCCCGATTCCTTCTTCGGCGAAAGCCGCGCGGCCGATCCCGTCGCCGCGGCGGAGCGCGGCTTGGCCTGCCTGGCAGAGGGCGCCGCGATCGTCGATTTCGGCGCCGAATCCACGCGGCCGGGCTCTTCGCCCGTGAGCCCCGAGGAGGAGTTCCGCCGCCTGATACCCGCGATCCGCGAATTCCGCAGGCGCTCGGGCGCCGTTCTCTCCGTCGACACCCGCCGGGCCTCGGTCGCCCGCGCGGCGCTGGCCGAGGGCGCCGATATCGTCAACGATATCGGCGCCCTCGGCGATCCCGGCATGGCGGAGGCGGTAGCCGAGGCCGGGGCGGCCGTCGTCCTCATGCACATGCGAGGCGAGCCCGCGACCATGCAGGAGGCGCCGGTCTATGGCGACTGCGCGGCGGAAGTGCGCGATTTCCTCGCGGAGCGCGTCCGCCTGGCCCTCGCCGCGGGCGTGGCGCCCGAGCGCATTGTCCTGGATCCTGGCGTCGGCTTCGGCAAAAAGCTGGAGCACAATCTCGATCTCCTGGACAGGCTTTATCTCCTCGCAGAAACGGGCTATCCTGTGCTCGTGGGCCTGTCCCGAAAGCGCTTCGTCGGGGAGCTGACCGGCAAGCCCGTCGAAGGGCGCCTCGCGGGCAGCCTCGGCGCCGCCTGCGCGGCTTGGCTCCGCGGCGCCGATATCTTCCGGGTCCACGACGTCGCCGCCACGGTCGACGCGCTCGCGGTCTTCGCCGCCTCCTGCGGCCAGGAACGATGCATGAGGAGAATCGATGGACGTTAACGTCATCACGTCACTTTTCTCGACTTATGTCAGACCCGTCCTCGACGTGCTGCTCCTGGCCTTCCTCATCTACAACACCTATCAGATCCTCGTAAAAACCCAGGCGATCCAGCTGGTGAAGGGCATCCTGATCCTGGCGGGCATCTACGCGCTCGCCTTTCTGCTCAACCTCTCCACCGTCACCTGGATCCTCGGCATCGTCGCCCCCGGCCTCGTGATCGCCCTGGCCATCATCTTCCAGCCCGAGCTTCGCAAGATATTCATGCACTTGGGGCAGGGGAGGATCTTCCGCGTCAGCCAGCAGCCCAAGGCCAGCCAGATCGAGTCCTCGATCACCGCCTGCGAGATACTGGCGCAGTCGAGGCGCGGCGCCCTGATCGTCTTCAGCAGGAACGTCGGCCTCAAGGAAATCGCCGACAAGGGCGTCAAGCTCGACGCCATCGTGTCGACGAGCCTCCTGGTGACCATTTTCGCCCACGACAACCCTCTCCACGACGGAGCGGTGATCGTCCAGGAGAACAGGATCGCCTCGGCGGCCTCCTTCCTGCCCCTCTCCGACCAGCAGGACATCAAGAAAAGCTTCGGCAGCCGCCACCGCGCCGCCCTCGGCATCACCGAGGAATCCGACGCCGTCGTCCTCGTCGTGTCGGAGGAGACGGGCGCACTCTCGCTCGCCTACGACTCCAAGCTCTATTACGGACTCACAAGCGATCAGATGCGGACCCGCCTCGCCAGGCTCCTCGAGGGCGAGGATACCGAGTCGGCCGAGGAGGAGAGGCACTATGAAGCTTGACCGCCTCCTCAAGACCGTCTTCCGCGATTGGCCCGCCAAGGTCCTCTCCCTGGCGATCGCCTTGCTGCTCATGCTGTTCTTCAACCTCACCAGGCTGGAGCAGCGGACCATCTCGATCCCCCTCACGGTGTCCGTCAACGACGAGATGGCGCCCTCGAGCCAGTACCCCCGCATGATCCGCGTCACCCTCCGGGGCGAGCGCGACGTCATCTACGGCGTGCGCGAGGATGAGATTTCGGCTTCCCTCGACTTGGCCGAATTTAAGAATGAGGGCGTGTTCCGCGCGCCCATCCGCCTGGAAAAGCGCGGCAACGCCCTCCTCGCCGACCCGCTCGAGATCTATCCCGAGCCCTCCGAGGTGGCGATCGGGCTCGAGCGCCGCGTCGCGAAGACCGTGCCCGTGACGCCCTCCTTCAAAGGCTTCCTCGACTCGAGCTACGAACTCACGACCTTCGAGCTCACCCCCCCCGAAGTGACCATCTCCGGCCCGGCTGGGCTCGTCGCCAGGACGACCGAGGTCTCGACCGACACGATCGAGCTGAGCGGCAAGAAATCCGACTTTACGGTCAACGTCCGCCTCTTGAAGAAGGAGGCCCTGCTCGATTTCGTGGGCAAGGACCTGGTGGTCTTCGCCGCCAAGGTGCGCCGCTCCCTGGACGTCAAGAACTTCACGAACCTGCGCATCTCGCCGCGTGGCCTCGCCCCCGGGCTCGAGCTGGCCGACATCCTTCCCACAGGGAGCGTGCGCATGCATATCCCCGAGGAAGCCCTGAGCGGCTTCGACCCGAACACCCTCTTCTATGTCGACCTCTCCGACTGCGCGAAACCGGGCGCCTACACGGTCGATGTCGCGGTCGCGGCGCCCGACGGGGCCATCGTCGAGACCTACGAGCCGCAGAGCCTCACCGTGAGCCTGCAGTCGACCGGATCGGGCTCGGGCGGACGGTTGTCCGGTTCGATTGTCCCGTCATCGCCCTTCGGGCTCTTCGGCGCGGGCCAGAAAAATGGCGCGCAGCTCGGTTCCCAACAGGGCGGGGGCCAGCAGCCGTCCCCGGCGGCGGGCGCCTCGGGAACCGCCACGGAGGCTAAACCTTGATTTCTGGCATCGGGATCGACATTGTCCACGTCCGCCGCATCCAGCACTGGCTCGACGTGCCGGGTCTGGTCGAACGCTTCTTCCACCCCCAGGAGATCGCCGACGCCAGGGCGCGCGGGGCGGGTTGCCCCCTGTCCCTAGCGGCGCGTTTCGCCGCCAAGGAAGCCTTCGGCAAGGCGCTCGGCACGGGGCTCGCGCACATCAGGCTCGGCGATATCCTCGTGAGGAACGACCCGAACGGCAAACCCTTCCTCGTGCTCGAGGGCACGGCCAGGGCCCGCTTCGAGGAGGCGGGCGGCGGCATCGCTCATTGCTCGCTCACCCACGAGGGCGAGAACGCGGTCGCCATGGTGGTGATCGAGGTTGCGGAGCCCTCGGCATGACCAGGCGGCCGATACAGCTCCTGGTCTCCTACGACGGCACCGATTTCGGCGGCTGGCAGCGCCAGAAAAACGCCCGCTCGGTCCAGGAGGAACTCGAGAAAGCCCTGGCGACGATGCACGGGCATCCGGTCAGGCTCACCGGGGCGGGGCGCACCGACGCGGGCGTGCACGCCATGGGCCAGGTCGCCGGCTTTTTCACCGACATCGCCTCCATACCCGCCGACCGCTTCCTGCCCGCCCTCAACAAGCTCCTGCCCCGCGACATACGCATCCTCGACTCGCGCGACGCGCCCCGCGATTTCCACGCACGCTTCGACGCCTCGCGCCGCGCTTACCGCTATTTCCTCCTCTGCGGGGGAGTCCAGGACGCCTTCTCGCAGCGCTACGCCTGGTGCCTTTCGAATCAGCCCTCGATACGGAAATTGAACGCCATGGCGGGCGTGATCGCAGGAGAGCACGATTTTTCGGCCTTCGCCTCGGCCAAGGACATCTCGGTCTCCAAGTGCCGTTTTATCCAGGATTCCAGCTTCTGGTTCGAGGGCGGCAAGCTCGTCTACGGCATTTCGGGCAACGCCTTCCTCTGGAGGATGGTGCGCTCCCTGGTGGGGACGATGATCTTCTGCGAGCCCAAGTGCGCCGACGAGGCCGCGGCGGCGGCCTGCATGGCCGAAATCCTCGCGAGCCGCGACCGCAGGCGCGCGGGCCCCACGGCGCCGCCCTTCGGACTCTTCCTGTGGAACGTCGAGTACGGCCCCCGCACGCACGGCCACAAGCGCCGCCCCATCGAGGGCGAGGGCGAATCCGCGGAAGACGGCGCCTCGGGCGAGTGAGGGTTTTAGTCCCGGTCGCCGCGCGCGGCGGCCGCGCCCGCTCCCGCCGCGAGAGTCTCGGCCGCCCCCACGCCAACCTCGACCCTGCGCGCCTGGGGCCTTATGCCCTTCTCGGCCAGGGCCGAGAGCAGGGCGGGGATCAGGCCGTTCTTCAGCGCGATGAGGTCGTCCTTTCGCGCCCAGGGGGCGATGAGCACGTTCGCCCCGTCCTGCGTCATCGAATCGACGATCAGGACGGGCGCCGGATCCTTGAGGGCGAGGGGGCTCGCCGCGATCGTCGCGCGCGCCGTGTCGAAGAGAAGGGCGAAGTCGCAGTCGGCGGCCACGGACAGCCAGAGGTCCAGGCGCCGCTGCGGGAAATAGGTGACGTTGACGATGTTCGCCTTGATGAGTGTCTCGTTGGGCACGCGCACGAGCCGGTTGTCGAAGGTCCGGATGCGGATGCACATGAAGTCCACGGCTTCCACGACGCCGGTCAGGGCGTCGATCTGGAGGGTGTCGCCTATCTGGAAGACTTTCTCCGAAAAGAGGAAGAGCCCCGATATCACGTTGGCCACCGAGGTCTGGGCGGCGAAGCCGAGGGCGATTCCCGCTATGCCCGCCGCGCCCATCAGGGCCGAGATGTCCAGGCCGGCGCGCTTGCTGGCGGTGAGGAAGACGAGCGTGTAGCCGCCGTACTTGATCAGGTTGACGAGGATCGTGGCGCTGCGGGCGGGCAGCCCCTTCCTTGAAAATCTCTTGATCGCGTTCAATAATACGCGCAGGACGGCCAGCCCGACGACGAGGATGAGCGCCACCGAAACGGCCGTCGTCACGGTTTTGGCCGAGGCGAAGTCGGTGAGGGCGTCCGAGATCGATTGAATGAGGACGGGGACCTTCGGGTTCATGGTATCACTATAAGGCAGCGATGGAGCGAGAGGAATAGTGTCCGACAGGAAGAAATCGAAAAAAGCGGCGGCTCGCCCGGGCGCCGCCGGCGGCTCGAACGCCGCGGCCACGGGGCTGGAGCGCTCGTGGGAAGGGACGGTGGTCCCCGGCGGCGGCGGCCGGGCCGACAAATACCTCGCCGACACCGCCGGAATCTTGAGCCGTTCCCAGCTCAAGGCGCGCGGAGCCCTGCTCCGCGTCAACGGCAGGCAGGAAAAGCTCTCGCGGACCCTCGCGCCGGGCGACAGGCTCGAGCTGCGCTGGACCGACGAGCCCAGCCACCGGCTCGAGCCCGAGCGGCTCGAGGTCGACATCGTCTACGAGGACGAGCGCGTCTTCGTCTTCGACAAGGCCCAGGGCATGGTCACGCACCCCGCGGCGGGCAACTGGCGCGGAACCCTGGCGAACGCCGCCCTCTGGCTGGACGCCGACCGGAAAGGGAAGGGCGCGGCCGCCGGCGGCGCGGCTCCTTTCGGCTGCGCCCCCCGCGGCGGCATCGTGCACCGCCTGGACAAGGACACCTCGGGCATCATCGTCGTGGCGCGCGATGCCGAGGCCCACGAGTTCCTCGCCGCGCAGTTCAAGAATCGCAGCGCGCGCAAGGAATACTGGGCGATCGTTCATCCCGCGCCGCCCGACGACGCGGGCCACATCGAGAATTTTCTCGCGCGCGACAAGAATAATAGGAAGAAATTCGCAGGCGGCGCGGCGGCGGGAAAGCGCGCAGCCACCGATTACAGGGTGCTGCTGCGCTGGTCCATCGCGGGCAGGTGCGACTACGCCCTCATCGCCCTCTTCCCGAAGACGGGAAGGACGCACCAGCTGCGCGTGCACATGTCCGGCATCGGGTGCCCCATCGTCGGCGACCCTCTCTACGGCAGAAAGGATCAGCTCTTTCCCGAAGCGACGCTCATGCTCCACGCCCGCAGGCTCAGGATAACCCTTCCGGGGCGCGACGCCCCGTCCCTGTTCAAGGCGCCACCGCCCGAACGCTTCCGGGCCATGGCGGCCGCCCTCGATCGCCTGGGGCGCCGAACCCGCGGCGTCGGCGCCTAGTCACCCCCCCCGCCTGTCTGCGGCCGCCGCGGCTGACGAGCGAGTCCGGCCCCGCGGCTCGGGACAAATAAAAAGGCCCCCCGGGCGGCCATCGGGGGGCCTTTCTCGCCTCGGCGCGGCAACGCGCCGAGGCGATTTTCACACTACGCTCTTACGTCGATTAATAGTGGCGGGGGCGGAAAGAACCGCCATCGCGGCGCGGCTTGTCTTCGGCTTCGTTGACGCGAAGCTGCCTGCCCATGAACTCGAAACCGTTGAGAGCGTCGATGGCCTTCTGGGCCTCGTCATCGTTGACCATCTCGACAAAGCCGAATCCCTTCGCCTTGCCGGTGTAGCGGTCGATGATGATGTTGACCGAAGCGACCTCGCCGTACTGGGCGAAGAGGTCACGAAGCTGATTCTCAGCGGTGCTGTAATTCATGTTGCCGACATAAACCTTCT
>JAJTBU010000336.1 GCA_021286735.1 bacterium | reverse complement strand
CTTCTTCAAGCTGTCGGTCGGCATGGGCGCGCAGACCACCTACGGTTCCTATATCCCTGACGGCACGAAGATCGTTCCGAACGCGACGCGCGTGGCCCTGGCCGACACCCTGGTCTCCCTCCTCGCCGGCTTGGCGATCTTTCCGGCGGTGTTCGCCTTCGGCGGCACGCCCGAGGGCGGAGCGGGCCTCCTCTTCAACACGATCCCCCTCATCTTCTCCAAGATGCCCTTCGGCTCCTGGCTCACCGTGATCTTCTTCATTCTCTCGGCGATCGCCACCATCGGCGCCATGATCAGCCTGATCGAGGTGCCCGTGGCCTGGATGATCGAGAAGGGACACATGGGGCGCAGGAAGGCCGCCTACCTCACCGGCGCGGTCATGTTCGTCCTCGGCGTCTTCGCCACGCTCTCCCAGAGCCCCGTGCTCGGCGACGCCAAGATCTTCGGCAAGACGGTGTTCGACCTCTTCGACTATCTGTCCTCGAACATCCTGATGCCGCTCGGCGGGCTCGCGATCGCGATTATCGCCGGCTGGATGATTTCCGGGAAGGATTTCTCGGGCGAGCTGGCCAAGGGCGGCGCCGGAGCGGGCTGGTCGATCGATTTGATGCGGGCCTTCATCAAGTTCGTGGCGCCTGTCTGCATCCTCGTCATCATGCTGAACGGACTCGGGGTGATAAGGCTCGGATAGGCGATCGCCCTTTCGCGCCGACGGTCGCCGCGGCCCCCTTCGGTTCGAGGGAGGCCGCGACCCGGCTATGACAAAAAGACGAAATATGTTAGTGTGAGCCATCGGTTCGCGCCATCCTGCTCTGGAACGATCTTCCGGGCGGCGGAGCCGAAGGAGCGTTATCATGAGCGATAGAGCGATGCCATCCCTCGTCATCGGCGACTTGGTCGCCCGAGTCCCGATCGTGCAGGGCGGAATGGGCGTGGGGATTTCCCTTTCCGGCCTCGCCGCGGCCACGGCGAACTCGGGCGGAATCGGGGTGATCGCCGCTGCCGGCATAGGCCTGCTGGAGCCGGACGGCTTCAAGGACTTCGTCGGGGCGAACATCCGAGGCCTGCGCCGCGAGATACGGACCGCCCGCGCCAAGACGAAGGGCATACTCGGCGTGAACATCATGGTCGCGCTGACCGACTTCGCGGACTTGGTCAGGACGGCGATTGAGGAAAAAATAGACGTGATCTTCTCCGGCGCCGGCCTGCCGGTCAACCTGCCCGAATTCCTGAAGGAAGGCGTCAAGACCAAGCTGGTGCCGATCGTCTCCTCGGGGCGGGCGGCGACCCTTCTGGCGAAGCGCTGGCTGGACAAGTACAACTACGCTCCGGATGCCTTCGTCGTGGAAGGGCCGATGGCGGGCGGGCACCTCGGCTACAAGGCCGAGCAGCTCGACGACCCCGCGTACGCCCTGGAGGCGATCGTGCCCGAGGTGATCGCGGCCGTGAAGCCCTTCGAAGAGAGGGCGGGGAAGAAGATTCCCGTGATCGCGGGCGGCGGGATCTATACCGGCGCCGACATCAGGCGCTTTATCGAGATGGGCGCCTCCGGCGTGCAGATGGCCACGCGATTCGTCGCGACGGACGAGTGCGACGCCGATCCCGCCTTCAAGGCCACTTACGTGGCGGCCGGGCAGGGCGACCTCGAGATCATCAAGAGCCCCGTGGGAATGCCCGGCCGCGCCATCCGCAACAAGTTCCTGGACGACGTGGCCGAGGGCAAAAAGAAGCCCTTCTCCTGCCCCTACCACTGCATCGTCACCTGCGACGTCGAGAAATCGCCCTACTGCATCTCGCTGGCGCTGATGAACGCGCAGAAGGGTAGGCTGGACAAGGGCTTCGCCTTCGCCGGCGCCAACGCCTGGCGGACCGAGAAGATAGTGCCCGTGCAGGAACTCGTCGACGAGCTGGTGAGGGAATACGAGGCGTCCTGACCCTGGGCCGCCGAACCTCAGCCCTCCATAGGATATAGTGTCGATATCGAGCCCCGCGGCCATGCCGCGGGGCTTTTCTTTGCCTGTTTGGTGGGCGGCTGACGGAGCGCGCCCCTGGCGCCTTGTGTCGGCCAATGCGAGCGCGCGAGTCAGGTTATAAAGATAACAAATTTGTAATTTTTGTAAAAATATGTATTATAAGCATATAGAAAACTATATGTATATTTTTATCCATAAAATATTAAACAAAGTCACTAAAATTGGTTGACAAAAGTTGACTAAGGAAGTCTAATATATATCGATACTAAATTATTGAAAATACGACGAGCCTCGCCTAAAGGGGCCGTCGCATGGAGGAACAAGGTGAAGAAACGGACGAGGGGCTTAGTGGTTCTGGCGGTCCTGATCGCGGCGATGCTGACGATCTCCTGCCAGCAGGTCAAGGAAACGGTCAAGGCCGAGGCGCCGGCGCCTACCGCCATCAGCGCGATGAAGCCGGGCGTGTACAAGCAGACCGTGAAAGGCATGCACGAAGGCCTCGTGGTCGAAGTGACGCTCTCCGAGAAGAAGA
>JAJTBU010000015.1 GCA_021286735.1 bacterium | reverse complement strand
TCGGAGATGAGTTCCGCCGAACTCGAGGCGGCCATAGGCCGGAAGCGCGGGGCGCTGGAAGAGCGCCGGGGCGACGTCGAGAGGCAGAGGGCGGAGGCCAGGGCCCAGCTCATGTCGGCCTACGGAAAGGCGGAGGGCGCGCCGAGCGGCGTCCCGCCGGCGGAGCTCCTCCAGGAAATCAAGCGATCCATGGCCTCCGCGCGTCAGGCGGCGACCGCGCTGCCCGCGGATCGCTCGCTCCAAATCTACGAACTCGAGCACAGCAAGAAGTACGCTATCCCCGCCGCCGCCTTCTTTTTCTCCCTCCTCGCCTTTCCCCTCGGGCTGGGGGCCAGGCGCGCGGGCCGGACGGCGGGCTTTGGCATCGCCCTCCTGCTCTCGAGCCTCTACTGGGGGCTCCTGTTCATCGGCCAGACCTTCGGCCTCAGGAGCCAGATATCCCCGCGGCTCGCCATGTGGCTCCCCAACCTGCTCGTCCTGGCCGCCACCATGGTGGTCTGGGGCATTCGCCGCAAAGGCCAGCGGAGGAGCGTCTGAAAGAAGCCAGGTCCGGCGGCCGCGCCGGGGGGGCGACCGGCAACCCAGCGATCCTGCGGCGGCTCCTGTTCAGGGAGGTCCTCGCGCGCTTCGCCGGCGGCGAAGCCTTTCTCGTCGGCGTCATGCTCCTCGCGGAACTCTTCACCTCGATGTGGCGCTTTTTGGCCATGGACGCCCCCTTCGGCAGCATTCTCCTGTGGCTCGCCGCGGGCATCCCCGCCCACGCCCTCGATGTCCTTCCTGTGGCCTTCCTCTTCGGGATCACCTTGAGCCTCGCCGAGATGCACGCCGACGGCGAGCTCATCGTCGTCTGCGGGTCGGGCGTCAGCGTGCAGAGCCTCAGTCTTCCCATTCTGCTCTTTTCGGTGGCGATCGCGGGGGCCATGCTCGTCGTCGACGATGCGGTCGCGATTCCCGCCTCCGCCAGGCGAGACGATCTGAACCGGGTTTTATCGGGGCAGAAGGGGCAGGGGCGCCAGGTGTCCGATATCACCATCATGGCGGAGGGCGGGACCTTTGTGTATCGGGCCGCTTCCTACGATCCCCAGGCTCGCCGCCTCGCCGACGTCGACATCGTCGAGCGCGACGCCTCGGGCAGGATGGTGTCGCGCGTCCAAGCCTCGCGGGCGGATTGGAAGGAGGACCGATGGGCCTTCGCCGAAGCGCGCGTCTTCCTTCGCACGAGGGCCGGCGATTGGACCGAGCGCGTCGAGCGCGATTACGCCCCGCCCGAGCTGCGCGAGGATCCCTCGTCCTTCGGCGTCCTCCGCGACAAGCCTGCCATGATGCGCCTCGGCGAGCTCGCCGCCCACATCGAAACGCTCTCGCGCTCGGGGCTTCCCGTGGCCGAGGCAAAGACCGAGTTCAATAAGCGTTTTTCCCTGCTCTTCACCCCCCTCATCGTCTGCGGCCTCTCGGTGGCCGTGGCGGGCCTGTTCCGGAAAAACTCCCTCCTCATGAGCCTCCTTTTCAGCCTCTGCACCGCCACGGTATATTATGTCGCCCAGATGCTCGGCTCGCTCTCCGCGAAGACGGGCTGGGTATCGCCCGCGGCCGGCGTATGGACCGTCACCGCGATTTTCCTGGCCGCATCAGCCTTGGGATACGCCAAGGCCAAGACCTGAAACAATGCCGGGCATGGCGCCCGGGGAGAGGATGCTCGATGACCGAATCCAGTATATTCAAGGAAGTGCACCGGGACGCCTCGTCGAGGGCGCGGACGGGCGAGATGCGCCTGCCCCACGGCATCGTGCAGACGCCCGCCTTCATGCCGGTGGGCACGAACGCGACCGTCAAGGCCATGCCTCCCGAAGACCTCCAGGCCATGGGCTTCAAGATCATCCTGGCCAACACCTACCACCTCTACCTCAGGCCCGGCCACGAACTCATCCGCGCGGCGGGCGGGCTGCACGGCTTTTCCGGCTGGAACGGCAACTTTTTGACCGATTCGGGCGGCTTTCAGGTGTTCTCTCTCTCCCCCCTGCGGAAGATCACCACCGAGGGCGTCAAGTTCCGATCCCACATCGACGGCTCTGCCCACGTCCTGACGCCCGAGAAGGTCGTGGAGGTGCAGACCGCCTTCAACTCCGACATCCAGATGCAGCTGGATGTCTGCTCGCCCTGGGGCGAGGACGAGAAAGCGGCGCGCAAGGACATGGAGATCACCCACGCATGGGCCAAGCGGGCAAAGGCGGCGTGGGAGCGCGCCAGGGATGAGGAAGGCTACCAGGGCAAGCTCTTCGGCATCGTGCAGGGGAATTTCTACAAGAACCTCCGCGAGGAGAGCGCCAAGTTCGTCGCCGACCTGGACCTGCCCGGCATCGCCATCGGCGGCCTCTCGGTGGGCGAGCCCAAGGGCGTCTTTTGCGACCTCCTCGCGCACACGGCCTCCTTCATTCCGACCGACAAGCCGCGCTACCTCATGGGCATCGGAACGCCGGATTACATCCTCGAGGCGGTGCGGAATGGCATCGACATCTTCGACTGCGTCTACCCCACGAGGACGGCGAGGAACGGTCTCCTCTTCACCTCCGCGGGCCAGATCACCATAAAAAAGGCGGTCTACGAAAAGGATTTCGGTCCCATCGATCCCGAATGCTCCTGCCCCGTGTGCCTCAACCATTCGCGGGCCTATCTCCGCCATCTCTACCGGAACGGCGAAATCCTCTACGCCATCCTTGCGACGAGGCACAACCTCCATTTCCTCGGAAACCTGGTGCGGCAGATACGGCTCGCCATCCTGCAGGACCGCTTCGAGGCTTTCAGGGCGGGCTTTCTCGCGCGTTACGACGGGACGGGCGATGGCCGGGAGAAAGCGTAGCCTCAAGCGCCTCGCCGCGGCGCTTCTCCTGCTTTTCGCCTGCGCCCTCGCCGGCGCCTCCCCCCAGGAGCAGTCAACGGGGACGCCCCAGGCTCATCTCGACCTCTCGGCCCTGATGCCGCCCCTCCGCGGCCTCGATTTCGACGAGCCCCGGCCGGACCTCAACGACCGCGGCCCCGTGGCGGTCGAACCCGCCTCGGAGGAGGGGCTCGCCCTCATCGCCGAGGCCCTCGCCTGGCTCGGCACTCCCTATCGGCTGGGCGGCTTCTCCAAGGCCGGCGTGGACTGCTCGGGCTTTCTCTACAACGTGCTCAAATCCACCGTGCCCGAGCTGGGGCCTTTCCCGCGCCGCAGCGACGAGTACGCCGGTTTCGGCGCCAAATCCGAGGAAATCCAGCCGGGCGACATCCTCCTCTTCGCGAGGGAGGGGGACATCTACCATGTCGGCATCGCCCTGAGCGAGGGCACCTTCATCCACTCGGCGTCGGAGGGCGGCCGCACGGGCGTCATCATCTCGAGCCTCTACGAGGGGAACTGGCGCCGCAGGCTCTACGGCGTCCGCCATCTGGCCTTCTAGGGCCGCGCCTCATCCCGACCCCGTCCGCCGGCCGAAAAAAAGGGCTGCAACGGAAACGCTTCCGTGGCAGCCCTTTTTTTTCGGTGAAAAAGTCTAGAGTTTCGCGGCCTCGATCGACTCGATGCGGTACTGGAACTTCCTGTCGTGGATCGCGAAGGACAGGCTCTCGCCGACCTTGTGGTTGAAAAGCTTCTTCCCGAGCGGAGAGAGGTAGGAGATCACGTCCTGCATGGGATCGGACTCCCAGGGGCCGAGGATGGTGTAGGTCTCCTTCGCGTTGGTGAGTTCGTTGAGCAGGTTCACCTTGGTGCCGAAGGAGATCTTCGAGGTCGTCACCGTGGACTTGTCGAAGATCTGCGCCTTCTCGAGCTCGTTCTTGAGCTTGCCCACCTTGGCGTTCAGCTCGTCCTGCTTCTCCTTGGCGGCCTTGTACTCGGCGTTCTCGCGCAGGTCGCCCAGGGAGAGTGCGAAGGCGATCTCCTTCTGGTTCTGCGGGACGTCGACTTCCATAATCGACTGCAGGAGCTTGCTCTTCTCCTCGTATTTCTCGGCGGTGACGATGAGGCCGCGCGAGACGGTGAGCTTCTCCTCCTCGCCGAAGAAGCGCAGGTTCGGATACTTCTCCGAGATCTTGTGCTTGATGTTCAGCTTGATCGCCGGGTCGACTTCCTTGATGTCCATCAGGAGGGCGTAGACGCGCTCGGTGGTCTCGATGTTGGTCTCGAGGAGGAAGGTCTCCAGGACGTTCTCCTTGAAGAGGATGTTCTGCACGAGCCGATTCACCTTGCGGTTCTCCGCCGTATCCTTGTGGTTGTCGATTTCCTTGAAGGTGATGTCGAGGATGTGGAGGAGGGTCAGGAGGATCTTCTCGTAGACGATGCCTAGCTCGGCGAACCAGGGCTCGTCGCGCAGGTCCTTGACGAGCCAGATGAAGGCCTCGCGGTAGTCCTTGTAGTTCTCGACGATGTCCATGCCCATTTTCTTGAGCTTGTCGGAGTGGCCGGCTGCCTTGAGGGTGTCCAGCATCTTCATTGAGCGCGCGTAGGGCAGGAGCCTTATGTAGATGTCGGCCCAGCCGGGGATGAAGTTCTTGATGTGCTGGATGTAGGCGTTGCGGAGGTCGCTGTCCTTGATGGCGAGGTAGACGGCGAGGGGGTTCTCGATCTGGCCGAAGAGGTCGGCGAAGGTGGCCGTGGCTCCCTGCTGGAGGCGCGGATACTTGGCGGCCAGCTCCTTCAAGAGGAGGAAGGAGGCGATGACATGCTCGTCGACCGCCTGGTAGGACTTCAGGAAGCTCTGGAAATAGGAGGGCATCTCGGTGAAATAGTCGGAATCGAAGTCGTTCGTCTCGATGTAGTCCCTGAAGTAGGTCACGCGGTCGAAGTAGTTCTTCTCGGCCTTGAACTGGATGTAGACCTTCTCCTCGAAGGACAGGGGCCTGTCGCGCACGATGAAGGTGGCGATGTCGTTGGCCGCGTTGCCGAAGGAGGCGTCCGTCTTGAGGATCTCCTTGGCCTTGGCGCTCCAGCTGTTCCACTCGCTCGAAGTGAGGACGGCCGGCACGAGCTCGGCCTTGACGCGCTTCAGGTCGGCCTTGTTGTCGAAGCTCTTGATGATCGTCCGCAGGGCCCAAGCGGGCTCGGCCTTTACCTTGTCCTTGAGCTTCTTGTTGGGCCATATGGCCTTGAGCACCCAGATGTGGTCCTTGGAAAGGGGCATGAGGCTGTCGATGGCCATCTTGAGGGACATTTCGTGGCCCCTGGACTTGGCGAAATCGATGATCACCTTGTCCTCGCCCTTCTCGGTCTTCAGGCTCGCGATGCGGCCGATGTTCCAGGTCCTGTGGAAGACGAAGTTGCCCTCGTCGAAGACGATGTGCTTTTCGAAATCGTCCATCGCCTCGTGGAGGGAGCGGTAGGACTGGCTGATGTTGGAGAGCTTGAGATAGTCGGCGAGGCGCGAATGGCCGGCGTACTTGCCGGAGTAGCACTCGATGAGTTCCTTGCGCATGGCCGGATTCTTGTCGTCGTAGTCGATGACGATCTTGAGGATGTCGAGGGCGGTGTTCCAGTCCTTCTTGGCCTTGTAGTTGCCGTACAGGTCCATGAGGAGCATGGCGGCCTTGTCGGGAGAGATGAGGCTGGCGATCTTCTTCTGCACGTGGAGGAAGTAGTCGATATCCTCCGGGCAGTAGTCGACGAGCTTGAGCCATATCTCCCTGACGTTGGTCGGCAGACCCTTGTTGATGTAGCGCAGGAGGGCTTTCTTGTAGAAGTCGATGGCTTCCTCGCGCTGTCCGAGCTTGTCCTTGCGCTCGGCGACCAGCTTGACGATGTCGGCTTCCTCGTAATCGATCTTGACGAGGCGCTCCCAGATCGCATAACGCTGTTCCGCCTTGTCGTCGCCCTCGTAGCATTCGGCGAGGCGGGCGAGGGCGATCTTGTTCTCGCCGTAGTCCAGTATCCTCTGGCAGATGTACTCGACGATGTTCGAGCGCTTGCCCTCGTTGAAGAGATCCATGAGCTGGGCGAGGTAGGACTCGTCGGCGGGCTGCTTGCGGAGCGCGACGATTCCGGCGACATAGAGGGCGATGACGCTGTTCTTCGTGTGCCCGAGGTGCTCCTCGCACATGGCGGCGATCTCGTCGAGCGCGGCGTTCGCTTCGGCCTCTTCGATAAGTGCATCAAGCTCCTTCAGGCTGTTGACGGAATAGTTCTGCAGCGTCGCGCGGGTCCACTTCTCTTCGTTGAGCATTTCCTGCACTTTGCCAGCAAGCTGGGTATCGGCCATTGCTTTCTCCTCTCTATGATACATACTGCTTGAAAACGTCCTCATCAAGCAGCCTGATCTTCAGCAAAATCTTGTCGCTCCGGGCCTTGTCCGCTCCCGTCGCCGCGTAGTGATCGAGAATCCAGAAATAGCGGTTGAGCAGTTTGGGCTTTATCTTCGCGGCGAGCGAAGGATTTTCGCGCAGGTCGTTCTCCAGCTGGAACATCGACGAATTCAGGCGGGAACTCTCCGAGGGGCCGAGCTCCCTCTTCGCCTCGAAGAGGCCTGTGAGCTCGCCGAACACGGGCACCCAATCGGCCACGTCGCTCTCCGGTACGCCGCGCTCCCTTGCGATCGCCGCGAGCTTGTGGATCATGTCGGACTCCAGGAGCGCGAGGTCGATGCGGCCGGGCTCGCCGAAGAAGGCGTCCCTGAAAAGCGCCTTCGAGAAGCGCTGCTCTCCGGCCAGCGCGCCGCAGTCGGCGAGTTCCGCCAGATAGGCGGCGTCGTCTTTCTTCGCCTTTACCGCGCGCTCGAGGTGCTGCTGGGCCGTCTCGTAATCGCCCAGCGCCTTGCGGCAGCGGCCGACCCGAAAGTCGAATTCCGGGCCGAGCGAAGCCTTTTCCTCGTCGGGAATGGACAGGTAAAAATCGAGGGCGACGCTGAAGGCCATCCGCTTGAAGGCGTAGGTGGCCGCGTCGAAATCGCCGGGGATCCTCGAAAGAAACGCCTGGAAGGTCTTCCAGCGCACGACCATCTGATCGCCCTTCCTCAGGGGGGTCTCGAGCCCGCTCGCCTCGTCGATGCATTCGCGCCAGAACTGGGCGCATTTCATGGCGAAGAGGACCTCGGCGTCGTCGAAGGCCTCATGGAGCGCCTCGTCGAAGAACCGCGAGGCGTTGCCGAGATCGGCGTTCTTGAGACATTCATACCCTAAGGCGAGAAGCGAGGGCGCGCGATCCTGATTCACCATGAGTATCCAGTTCCAGACATCACAATATTTTCATACTAACCGATCGTCGCGGGTAGAGTCAATCATTGACATGTCGCGGCGCGATTGGCCCGAAGCGAGCTTTGGCAATGCCAGAAGCTTCTTCCCGGTAGCAAAGCCCCTGAGACGGTGGTAGAATCGTGGCATGAATTACCCGCTCATAGCGCCCTCGATCCTGTCCGCGGACTTCGCCGATATCGCAGCCGGCCTCGAGGCTATCCGGCGCGCGGGCGCCGATTGGATACACCTCGACGTCATGGACGGCCATTTCGTTCCCCAGATCACCTTCGGGGCGAAGATGGTGAACGACATCCGCGCGCGCAGCTCCCTGACCCTCGACGTCCACCTCATGACCTCCGACCCGGAACGACTCATACCGGCCTTCGCCGAGGCGGGCGCCGACTGCATCACCTTCCACGTCGAAGCCTGCGTGCACGCCCACCGGGCAGTCCAGTCGATCCGTGAGTGCGGCAAGAAGGCGGGAATATCGATCGTGCCCTCCACGCCCGCCGCGGCGCTCTCCGAACTGCTCCCCTTCGTGGATCTCGTGCTCGTCATGACGGTCAACCCGGGGTACGGGGGGCAGAGGCTTCTTCCCTTCTGCCTCGACAAAGTCAGGGAGCTGCGCGCGCTGCGCGCGGCCAAGAAGCTCGATTTCCAGATAGCGGTGGACGGAGGCATCGGGCCCGCCACGATCGACGAAGTAGCCGGCGCCATGCCCGACGTGCTCGTGGTGGGCTCGGCGTTTTTCGACGCGGAGGACAAGGGCGCGGTGATCAGGTCGCTCAGGGCGGCCTATGTCGGGAGGCCGATCGTTTGTTGATTATTTTTGCGGGATCTGCCATACTGGCGGCACAAAAAGTTAGTGGAGAAATGCGCAATGCATAAAAAAAAGTTGTTTGGAGCGGCCGCGGTCCTGTTGGCGGTCCTCCCACTATTCATTGGGGCCCAGACTGCCCAGGCGGCCGATCCGCCAGTCCTCTTCGCCAAGGCATACGACCTGTTCAGCCAGGGCATGTACGGCGATGCCGCCAGCGCCTTCTCCGAGCTCTCCGCCCAGACCCGGGGCACGCCTCTCGCCTGCGACGCCGATTATTTCTCCCTGCTCTCCCTCGTGAACGCGGGCAGGGCGGCCGAAGCCGGAGCCCTGGCGGAGTCCTTCGCAGCGCGCTATCCGGACAGCGCCTATCTCCCGGAAATCGAGTATCAACGCTGCCGCGTCGCCTTCATGCTCGGCGATTACGAAGGGGCGCTCTCGGGCTTCGAGCGCTTCTCGGCGAAATATCCCGACGGCTCCAGCGCTTCGTCGGCGGCCTTCTGGAGGGCTGAAACCCTCCTGGCGCTCGGCCGAAGCGCCGAAGCCCTCGATGGGTACCTCGCCCTGCTCGCCCGATTCCCCGGCTCGCCGAAGCGGGACGCGGCCGAGTGGCGGCTCGAATCGCTGGGCTACGCCGCGCGCGAGGGCAGGGCAGCGCGCGTCGACGATTTTCTCCGGGCGGGCGAAGAGCGGCTCAGAGCCTCCGCCGAAGCCGCGGAGCCTTTGACCGAGCAGCGGCGCGAAAGGGCCTACCTCCTCGTGCGCGCCCTCCGCGGAGCCTACGGCATGCAGGGCGGATGGTCCCTGCCGCTCTACGCCGACATGAATATCCCGGGCCTTCCCGCCGCGGAGGGCGAACGGCTGACTCTGCAGGCGCAGGCCTCCGCCAACGCGCTGGAGGCCCTCCGCGTGAGCCGCCTGAAGGAACTCCTCGCCGCCAAGGCGGAGACGCTGCGCCTGCTCGCGCAGAAGCTGGAACAATTCGCGGCCGAGGTTGTGAAATGAAAAGAACGATAGCTCTGTTCGCCATGGCGTCGCTCATCGTCACGGCGTTGTGCGCTCTCGACGTCAGGGACGGGCTCGTGAGGGTCAAGATCGACGAACTCAACGGGCGCGTGACACTCTACCGCCTCGTGGCCGTCAAGGGCACGCAATATGAGCCCCTCGTGTTCGACACCGACGCGCGCACGAGTTCGCTCGTCGCCGCGATCGACGGACGCGTCCTGAAGTTGGGCGACACCCAGGAATACCGCATCGCCGCGCGGAAGATCGCCAACGGCGCCGAGGTGGAATTCGCCTCGCAGGTGGCGACCGTCACTCAGCGGATCATCTTCATCCGATCTTCCGACTCCAGGATCTTCAACGGCTTCAAGATCGTCTACGAGGTGAGGAATCTCACAGCGAGGGACGCCAAGGCGAGGCTCAGGCAGATTTGGGATACCGTCCAAGGCGAGAAGGGCGCCGTGCATTTCAGCACGGACATCGTCGCGCGCGTCGAGGACGAGATGATCATCGGGCGCGACGCGGCGCCGCTCTATGTCGCGAGCCCGGGGGAGAACGCCACGATCATGCTCCTCCTCAAGGATGTCGACAGGCCTGATCGCGTCGTCCTCGCCAACTGGAAGCGCCTGGCCGATTCGACATGGTTCTACGACACCCTCCTGAAGGGATTCTCCATGCCTCCCTACTCGGTGAACGACTCCGCGATGGGGCTGTATTGGGACGACTTCATCGTCAAGGCGGGCTCGTCCAAGAGCGTCGCGTGCTACTTCCTCACCGGCGGCGCGGGGCTCGATTTCACCAAGCAGGTGGCGAAAAACGGCTATGCCATCGCGGGCGAGGCCGCGGTCGCCCCTCCGGCAGCGCCGGCGCCGCAGATCCAGGCTCCCGCCGATTCGGGCGCCGAGGCGAGGCAGAAGCTGCTCCTCGACATCGAAGCGCTGCGCAAGCTCCTCGGCAATCTGGATGCGGCGATACAGGGCGCGGACTCCGTGACCGCGGAGCAGCTGCAGGGCCTGATCGCGGAACTCCAGACGCTGCAGCCGCCGCCTCAACCCGCGGAGGGGCAGCCCGTCGAAGGGCAGCCCGCGCAGCAGCAGTGAGGCGGGAGGAATGAGGGCCGTCGCTCAGCGCGTCTCCTCAGCGAGCGTGACTACGGAGGTCGACGGCTCGCGCGCAATGTCGGGCCACATCGGCGATGGACTCGTCGTCTACCTGGGCGTCGGGCGTGACGATGCGGAGGCCGACGCGGACTATCTCGCCGACAAGATCGCGAACCTCAGGATTTTTATGGATTCCGAAGAGAGGATGAACCTCTCGCTCCTCGACCTGGGCTACGGCGCCCTCGTCGTATCGCAGTTCACCCTGTACGCCGACGCCCGGAAGGGGAGGCGGCCCTCCTACTCCGACGCCGCGGGCAACGAGGAGGCGCGCCGCCTGTACGAGCGCTTCTGCGCCGCTCTGTCCGCGGCCGGCGTGCCTGTCGAGACGGGACGCTTCAGGGAAGTGATGCGGATAGAGTGCGTGAACGAAGGCCCGATAACCATCCTGCTCGATTCGAAGAAAGCGTTTTAGGCTCGCGGCGCTGCTCCCGCCGCTCTTGGGCGGCGTGAGCGCGGGCGGATCGGCGCGACGAAAAAAGGAGGCGGGCGAACCAACGATGCCGTTGGCTCGCCCGCCTCCTTTTTTTACATTGCGGAAGACTTATTTCTTCGTGGAACCCTTGGGCCTGCCGACCGAGCGCTTGACCGCGGGGGCGGCCGGCTTCTTGGCCGCTTTAGCCGCCTTGGCCGGAGCTTTGATGGCGGCTTTCTTGGCCGGGGCGGCCTTAACGGCCGCGGGCTTCCTGCCGCGAGCGGATTTCACTTCGGCGACGGCTTTCTTGGCGGGAGCCTTTTTGGCCGCGGGCTTCTCGGCGGGCTTCGCCGTCTTGACGGCGGCGGGGCGTCCGCGCTTCGCCTTGGGCGCAGCAGCTTCCTTCGCGACTTTCGTCGCGGCCACTTTAGTGGCGGCGGCTTTCGTCGCCGCGACCTTGGCGGGGGCGGCCTTGGGAGCCGCTTTTTTCGCAGCGGGGGCCTTCGCCGCCTTGGCGGGGGCTTTCTTCTCGGCGGCCTTGGGCGCGGCTTTCGGGGCCGCCTTGGGCGCCGCGGCCTTCTTCGAAGCGGCGGCGGCTTTCTTGGCCGCCTTCTCCTCGATGACGGCCTGGGCCGCGGCGAGGCGGGCGATGGGCACGCGGTAGGGCGAGCAGGACACGTAGTTCATGCCCACGGCGTGGCAGAACTTGACGGAGCGGGACTCGCCGCCGTGCTCGCCGCAGATGCCGACCTTGAGGTTCTTGCGGGTGCTGCGGCCCTTCTCGATGGCCATCTTGACGAGCTGGCCGACGCCGGACTGGTCGAGGCTGACGAAGGGATCCTGGGCGAAGATGGCCTTGCCGCCTTCCTTCTCCGACTTGACGTAGTCGGGGAGGAAGCGGCCGGCATCGTCGCGGGAGAGGCCGAGGGTCATCTGGGTGAGGTCGTTGGTGCCGCAGGAGAAGAACTCGGCGACCTCGGCGACTTCGTCGGCGAGGAGGGCGGCGCGCGGGATTTCGATCATGGTGCCCATCATGTAGGTGAGCTTGGACTTGGCCTTGGCGATGATGGCGTCGGCGACGGCCCTGCCCTGATCAACCAGGACCTTGAGCTCTTTCTTGTCGATGGTGAGGGGAATCATGATCTCGGGGCTCACCTTGACGCCCTTCTTCTCCATGTTCACGGCGGCCTGGATGATGGCGGTCACCTGCATGTCGAGGATCTCGGGATAGGTGATGCAGAGGCGGCAGCCGCGGTGGCCGAGCATGGGGTTGGCCTCGTGGAGCTGGTCGCAGCGGACCCTGATCGCCTCGGGGCTCATTCCGGTGGCCTTGGAGAGCTTGGCGACGCCGGCGTCGTCCTTTGGGGTGAACTCGTGGAGAGGCGGGTCGATCAGGCGGATCGTGACGGGCTTGCCGTCCATGGCCTTGAAGATGCCTTCGAAATCGGCCTGCTGGAAGGGCAGGAGCTTGGCGAGCGCCTTGCGGCGGGCTTCGACGGAGTCGGCGACGATCATCTCCTGGATGGCGAGGATGCGCGCCTCGGAATCGAAGAACATGTGCTCGGTGCGGCAGAGGCCGATGCCCTCGGCGCCGAGCTCGACGGCCTTGACGGCGTCGTAGGGGGTGTCGGCGTTCGTGCGAACCTTGAGCTCGCGGATCTCGTCGCACCAGGCGAGGAGGGTCTTGAACTCCTTGGTCTGCTCGGGCTTCTTGAGGGGGAGGGCGGTGAGGAAGACGTCGCCGGTGGTGCCGTTCAGCGTGACCTCGTCGCCTTCCTTGAGGACCTTGGCGCCGATCTTGACGGTCTTGGCCTTCTCGTCGATGTCGAGAGCCTCGCAGCCGACGATGCAGCACTTGCCCCAGCCGCGGGCGACGACCGCCGCGTGGGAGGTCTTGCCGCCGGTGGCGGTCAGGATGCCCTGGGCGGCGTGCATGCCGCCGACGTCCTCGGGGGAGGTCTCGCGGCGGATCAGGATGACTTTCTCGCCCTTCTCGGCGCGGGCCTCGGCCTCGGCGGCGTGGAAGACGAGCTTGCCGGCGGCGGCGCCGGGAACGGCGTCGATGCCCTGGGCGACCTTGAGCTCCTTGAGCTTGGCGGCGCCCACGGTGGCGATGTCGATGACGGGGTAGAAGACGCCCTCGATCTGCTCGGGGGTTATGCGGGAGATGGCCTCGGCCTTGGTGATCAGGCCCTCTTCGACCATGTCGACGGCGATCTTGAAGGCGGCCGCGGGCAAGCGCTTGCCGGTGCGGCACTGCAGCATGTAGAGCTGCTCGTCCTCGATCGTGAACTCGAGGTCCTGCATCTCCTTGAAGTTCTTCTCGAGGGTCTTGCGGACCTTGAGGAGCTGCTTGTAGGCCTTGGGGAGCTTGGTGGCGAGTTCGACCAGCTTCATCGGGGTGCGGATGCCGGCGACGACGTCCTCGCCCTGGGCGTTGATCAGGCAGTCGCCGTAGAACTCATTCGCGCCGGTGTTGGGGTCGCGGGTGAAGCAGACGCCGGTGCCGGAGGTGTCGCCCTTGTTGCCGAACACCATCTGCACGACGTTGACCGCCGTACCCTTGAGGTCGGTGATCTTCTCGACGCGGCGGTAGGTGACGGACTTCTCGGCCTCCCAGGAGTTAAAGACGGCGTCGATGGCGCCCCAGAGCTGCTCCATCGGATCTTGGGGGAAGTCTTCCTTGCGGTTCTTCTTGTAGAAGGCCTTGAATTCCTCGCAGAGCTCGGCGAGGTTCTCGGCGGAGAGGTCGGTGTCGTTCTTGTAGCCGAGCTTCTTCTTCATCTCGGAGAGCATCTCCTCCATCGGCTCCTTGGAGAGTCCCATGGCGGTGGTGGAATACATCTGGATGAAGCGGCGATAGCTGTCGTAGGCGAAGCGGGGATTGTTCGTCTTGGCGGCGAGGCCCTTGACGGACTGGTCGTTCAGGCCGAGGTTGAGAATGGTCTCGAGCATGCCGGGCATCGAGCGCGCGGCGCCGGAGCGGACGGAGACGAGGAGGGGATCGGCGGGATCGCCGAGTTTCTTGCCGACCATCTTCTCGAGCCTGGCGACGGCGGTCTTGACCTCGTCGACGATGGACTTCGGAAGCTTGCGGCCGGACTTGTAATATTCCTCGCAGGCGGGAATGCCGATCGTGAATCCGGCGGGGACGGGCAGACCGATCTGGGTCATCTCCATCAATCCAGCGCCCTTGCCGCCGAGGATGTCCTTGCTCATCCCGGCGCCTTCCGCCACGCCGCTTCCAAACGCATAAACGAATTTCGACTTAGCCATAAGGCTTTTCCTCCGATGGGAGTAAGAATCGCGGAGCGATGCCCCGCGCGCAACGCACTAGCCTAATTGTCAAAGCACACTGGAGTAAGCTAATGGAAACGGCAGAGTATGTCAATAAACCGAAGATAACGTTATGCGGCATCACTCGCGCGCATTGACGCCGGCGCCGCGATCAGGCTACATCTAGTGGCGTGGCGCAATTGTTTTTCCATGTCGACCTCGACGCGTTCTTCGCCTCGGTGGAGCAGCGCGACAATCCCGCATATCGCGGAAAGCCGGTGATCGTGGGCGCGGCGCCGGGGCATCGCGGCGTCGTCTCGACCTGCTCCTACGAGGCGCGCGCGTTCGGCGTGCATTCGGCCATGCCCATCTCCGAGGCGTACAAGCGCTGTCCAAAGGGGATTTACCTTCCGGTGCGCATGGGCCGCTACGCGGAAATATCGCGTAAAATAATGAGGATTTTTTTCGACTTTACGCCCGACGTTCTGCAGCTCTCCATCGATGAGGCCCTGCTCACCATGACGGGCACCGAGCGGCTCTGGGGCGAGCCCGATCGCGCGGCGGCGATGATAAAGCGGCGCGTCGCTGACTATGCCGGCCTCACAGTCTCCATCGGCGCGAGCGCCAACAAATATGTCGCCAAAATCGCCTCCGGCCTGCGGAAGCCCGACGGCTACCTTTTCGTGCCGGAGTGCGGGGAGCGCGAATTCATGCGATCGCTGCCGCTCTCGAAGCTCTGGGGGGCGGGCGAGAAAACCCAGGCGGGCCTGCGCGCCGCCGGCATATCGACGGTCGGGGAGCTGCAGGGCGTATCGCTCTCGATCCTCGAGGCGAAATTCGGCAGGGCCGGCGCGGCCTTCCTGCACGCGGCATCGCTCGGCGAGGATCCCGGAATATTCGCCGGCGAGGCCAAATCCTCGTCGATGAGTTCCGAGCGCACCTTCGAGCGCGACACGACGGATCGCGAGGCGGTGCGGGACGTGCTGCGGCGCATCGCCGACGAGCTTGCGGCGCGCATGTGCGAGGACGACCTGTGGTCCTGCACGCTGGGGCTCAAGCTGCGCTACGGGGATTTCACGTCCATAACTAGGCAGACGACGCGCGCGGATCCCTATGTCGCCGCCGACGAGATTTTCAAGGACGCCTGCGATCTTTTGGACAAGAACTGGGCCGCCGGCGCTCCCATCCGCCTCGTCGGCGCCGGCCTGCACAACCTGCAGAAAGGAGCCCTCCGGCAGGGGAGCCTCTTCGGCTGCGAGGACGAGCGGGCTGAGGAGGCGCGCCGAGCCGTTCAGGAGATCGGCAGGAAGGGGAAGGGCACCCTCGTCCGCGCGAAATTCCTGAAGACGGATTCGCATGCCCGCGGCGGGAGCGGACGGGGAGAGTGAAGCGGAGCTTCGCTTGGCGTTACCAGGACAGGCGCATGGACGGCGCCGCGTCGCTGGCCACGATGTCCCGCATCTTGCCTTCGAAGACCACGGTGTTTCCGTCCACGCGCGCCGAGACGGCGGGGTGGCCGGAGGAGGCTTCCTTGGGCGTCGAGGGAAGCTCTACCGCGAACCTGAAGGCGTAGGCGGCGAAGGCTTCCTTGGCGAGTTCTTTCATGTCGGGATCCAGGGCGGGCAGCTTGTCGCCGAGCGAGAAGGCCACGCTCGTGCCCTCCTGAGTCGCGCTGTAGGTCGCCAGCTTGCCGTTGGGGTCGAGGTAGAGCATGAGCGCGTCCATCGAGTCGAAGGCGATCACGGTCTTGACTATGAGGTCGGTGCCGTCCTTCCTGCTCGACCAGCTTTCGAGCTTGAGGCCCTTGGCCGAGCGGAGGCTGTTCTCGACGTCCGCCCTTGTGAGCGGCACGGGGAGCATCGCCTTGTTGGCCTCGAGCTCGCCGAAGGACACGAGTTCCTGCGACATGCGGTACTCGGCGGACACGGCGCCGGAGCCCGACTTGTTTATCTTGACCTTCGTGTCGACGCCGACGCAGGAGGCCAGGAGGACCGTGAGGGCGAGGAGGAGGGCCGCGGCGGCGGCGCGTTTCGTCATTGTGTTTTCGCGCATAGCTTATTCATATACCTCGGAATGTATCTGCGATTCGTGAATGTTCACGGGAAAATTCTCCTCGACAAAACGGACCGCCTCGTTCAGCACCTTCTCCCCGAAGGTCGGGGAGTTGGAGACGATGGCCGCGCCCAGCTCGGCGAAGCGCAGGGAATCCTGCAGGTCGACCTCCGCGCAGGAGAGCCTGAACGTGCGCTGGAGCCGACTCTTTATCCGAGAGATCACGTTCCTCTTGTCCTTGATGCTCGTCGTCTCGGGCAACTCGACGATCAGCAGCAGCATCGATACGACCATACTGGGCTTCATACTATCACGCCGGCCCATTCTTGACACCCCCTGGAGCGGGGGATATTGTGCTTAGCTATGAAACGCAGACTCATCACTTCCGCGCTGCCCTACGTGAACAACGTGCCCCACCTCGGCAACCTCATCCAGGTGCTCTCGGCCGATGTCTTCGCCCGCTTCTGCAGGCTCAGGGGATACGACACTCTCTATATCTGCGGCACCGACGAGT